>JBGQMP010000038.1:0-8932 GCA_041500685.1 Thermodesulfovibrionia bacterium
GGTCCCAAGGCAATCAATGTGGTTAAAATTTAATTGACGACAAAAGTCCTCCTGCTGAGCAGGAGGACTTTTGTATTGAAAGGAGAAAATGGCACACAAACAGAATTATGTGGAAAGGATGGAACTGAACAAACAACTGAGACTTGCATCTGGTTTGGTTTCTGAACGCTTTCCTGAAGTTTCAGACATAGTGATTCACATGACTTACTATCATAAAGGAGTAAATCCTGTCCTCATGGTGCGCACTGTTAATTTCTTCCCCTCTGGTTTTGCGTATTTTAATATGGACTGCATGATAAGAGGCTGCGTTGACGGTGGCTTTGATTTAACTTCGGTGATCTCTGACATGATTAAAAACCATAAGAAGTTGAGAAAGGGAAAACTCATTTGTAATGGAAAAAACGATGACCTTGCATCTGACCATGCAAGTATTGACTACGAAATCAGGATACAGTATAACAGACAGTCTCAATAACCTAACTGATTTTTTCAAACTCCTTCTTGAAGTATCCCATTGTTAGGTCGTCATAAACACAGAATTCTATCAGTCCAAGGCTGCTCTTTAGATTTTCCTTTATATAGTTCAACACCTCTTTTACCAGTATCTCAGCGCATCTATCTTTGGGGAATCCAAAAATACCAGAGCTTATTGCAGGCATGGATATGCTCTTTAAGCCCCTTTCTGAAGCAAGCGTGAGGCTGTTCCAAACTGCACTCTTCAATTTATTATCTTCATCTCCTTCACCCATTCTCGGGCCAACTACATGGATGACGAATTTTGCAGGTAACTTACCCGCGCCAGTAATAACAGCAGTGCCAACAGGTGTGTACCCTATCCTATTACTTTCTTCCTGTATAATCTGCCCTCCTTTTCTTACAATTGCACCTGCAACCCCGCCACCATGCCGGAGATGAGCATTAGCAGCATTTACTATCGCATCGACATCTCTCTCTGTGATGTCTCCCTGAACAAGCCTCATGGTTTTTCCTTCGATAGTTTTTTCAGAAATAACCTTCATAAAACATCTCCTTCTTAAATTCAAGTATTTAAAACTGTTTTGAATTTTGTATTTCGAGCATTTGTGCTTGTCTAGTGTTCTGTTTCACAATTAACTTTACTCAAACTGTCATTCCTGCGAAAGCAGGAATCCAGAAACATAGACACTGGATTCCCGTTTTCACGGGAATAACACAAGATAAAAGTGTAAAGAAGTGTTACAGACAGTACACTATGATTTAGAATTTAGGATTTCTTGTCTGCATGTTTGTTCACTGGTGGTCTAATAATTGGTTATTACCTGTTATTGTATTTGGTTATTGGTTATTCACTCACATATGATATAATATAAAAAGTCGGAGGATATAAATACCAGCACTTTACGGAAATTTATCAGGTCTTAAGGCCAGTTATCTTCACTCTCTCGAGAGGGTCTACCGGAGAAGGGTACATAGCGAGGTAATTACCTCCGAGTTAGCAAAATACCTTACTGAACTCTCCTCTGAAACAGGCCGCCAGGTAGGCATTCTCATTGACAGGGATGGTACCATTACCCACGTAATTGTTGGCGACGCTAAGGGAATCATTATCCCGCCTCTTGAGGATTATCCTGTAGGAAGAAGTCCTTTAAGAGGACTCAGGCTTGTGCATACCCACCTGAAAGAAGATCCCCTCAACCAGGATGACCTTACTGACCTTGCCCTACTAAGGTTCGACCTTATAGCAGCAATATCTTCAAAGGATGGTTTACCAGGAAATATCTATGTAGCTCATCTTATGCCACGGGGCTCAGAAAAGGAAATAGAAGTCTTACCCTCAAGAAACTTCTATACTTTTAAACTGGATTTTAAAACCTTTATACACTCCCTCGAAGAGGAGATGGAAAGGGCGATAACCTTTGACCAGAGAGACAGGAGAGAAAGGGCGATACTGGTGAGTGTTTCAAAAAGACCCCGATATGAGCAGGAGGATTCTATTGAAGAGTTGAAGGAGCTTGCCAGATCTAGTGACGTAATCGTCCTCGATACCGTTATCCAAAGACCAAAGGAGATTAATCCGAAATATCTTATGGGCGAAGGAAAGCTCAAAGAACTCATTATCAATGCCATGAATAGAGGCGCAACGCTTCTGATATTTGACCAGGACCTGAGCCCATCTCAGATAAAGGCAATAACAGAGTTTACTGAACTTAAGGTCATAGACCGCACACAGCTCATCCTGGATATCTTTGCAAGGCGTGCTCACAGTAAGGATGGTAAGGTACAGGTTGAACTTGCACAACTCAATTACAGACTACCAAGACTCACGGGGAAAGGAACAGCTATGTCCCGCCTGATGGGAGGAATTGGTGGGAGAGGACCTGGAGAGATGAAGCTCGAGGTGGACAGGAGACGAGTGCGTGAGAAGATAAACCTCCTCGAAAAAGAACTGAAATCTCTCAGTGAGGCGAGACGACAGCGGAGGCATAAAAGGGTTCAGGGAGGCATTCCGATTGTCTCTATCATAGGATATACCAATGCAGGGAAATCAACGCTCCTCAATGCCCTTACGAAAAGTTCTGTATTCGTCGAAGACAAGATGTTTGCAACACTTGACACCTCAAGCAGGCGTTTGAGGTTTCCCCGTGAGAGGGAGATTATTATCACAGATACCGTTGGCTTCATAAGAAACCTTCCAAAGGATCTCATGGCTGCATTCAAAGCAACCCTTGAGGAGCTCGAGGATGCTGACTTATTACTGCACATCGTTGATGCCTCAAACTCCTGTTTTGAACAGCACATCGAATCTGTAGAAAAAACACTCGAGGAGCTTCATCTTTCTAAAAAACCCAGACTCTTTGTACTGAATAAAATAGATAAATTGGAAAAAGAAGAGGTAGCGCACCTTGCCCTGCGCTATAATGCAATCGCCATCTCTGCACTCGATTCGTCAACATTTAAACCCCTTCTCAAGGCAATAGAAGAACGGGTCTTTTTACCATGGCGAACTTCTGAGAATGAAAAATTGGAAGAAGCGATAAAATAGAGCGGAGGACGTAATATGGAATTTACCCCTAAATGGATTGCCTGGGAGATTACAAGGAGATGTAATCTGCATTGTATTCACTGTCGTTCTTCTTCTGAACAGGAAGTCAATGACCATCCTGATTTCTCCACGGAAGAGGCATTCGGAATCATGGATAACATTGCCAGTTATGCGAAACCTGTTGTCGTCCTTTCCGGAGGCGAACCACTCCTCAGACAAGATGTCTTTGATATCGCTCACTATGGGAAACACAAAGGGTTCAGGATGTGCCTCGCCACAAATGGAACCCTCGTCACAGATGAAATCTGCGACAAGATAAAGACTTCAGGAATAAAGATAGTCTCTCTCAGCCTCGATGCTTCTGAAGAGTCTATCCATGACGATTTCAGAAGCCAGAAAGGCGCCTTTGATGGCACCATAAATGCAGCAAGGCTTTTTAAAAAATATGGTATTGAATTTCTCATCAATTCATCCTTTACAAAGAGAAACCAGAAAGAGATTCCAAAAGTATATAAACTCGCGAAAGAACTCGGAGCAACGGCATGGTATATGTTCATGATAGTGCCCACAGGCAGGGGAGAAGAGATCATGAGTGAGCTTATCTCCAAGGAGGATTATGAAGAAATCCTTGATTGGCACTACCAGATGGAAAAAGATGAAAAAGACATGCTCGTAAGGCCTACCTGTGCGCCACATTATTACAGGATAGTCTTGCAAAAGTCACGACAAGAGGGTGTTAAGTTTGAGAAAAGAACACTGAAATTTTCAACAGGCGGCGCAAAGGGTTGTATTGCCGGACAAGTCATATGCCTTATCGATGTCGATGGCAATGTACTTCCTTGCAGTTACTTTCCAAAACCAGCAGGAAACATCAAGGAGCAATCCTTCAAAGAGATATGGGAAAATTCTGAACTCTTCAAAGACCTCCGCAATTTTAAAACGTATAAAGGTAAGTGTGGTTCGTGCGAATATATATCTGTCTGCGGTGGATGCCGTGCAAGGGCATATGCTGTGTATGGTGATTATCTTGAGGAAGAACCATTCTGCGGCTACGTACCACGCAAGTTGAAAGGAAAGTTTGAATCGTAATTTTATTTTTTTCTTTTTAATTTTAAATATTACATGGAGGTCTTATGAACGAAACGTTTCTCAGGGCATGTCGTGGAGAAAAAGTCGAATACACACCAGTATGGCTCATGCGCCAAGCAGGAAGATACCTTCCTCAATATCAGGCTGTGCGAGCGAATGTTGACTTTCTTACACTCTGTAAGACACCTAATCTTGCTGTAGAGGTTACACTTCAGCCCATTGAAATCCTCGGAGTTGATGCAGCCATATTATTTTCAGACATCCTCATCCCTATTGAGGCAATGGGTATGGCTCTTGAGTTTCCGGAGAAGCATGGCCCTATTCTCAGCGATCCGATAAGAAACAAATCCGCTGTTGACAGACTGATTGTGCCTGACACAGAAGATGATATGCCATTTATTATTGAGACAATAAAAATCTTGAGAGAAAAACTAAAGAATAAGGTACCCCTGATAGGATTTTCAGGCGCCCCCTTTACACTCGCTACATACATGATTGAGGGCGGGAGTTCAAAGAACTTCATCCATACAAAAAAGATGATGTTTCAGAACAACAGGCTATTTCATTATCTCATGGATAAACTAACGCTCACGGTTACCTCCTATCTTTCTGCTCAGATAGGGGCTGGTGTCCAGGCAGTGCAGATTTTTGATACATGGGCGGGCGTGCTTACACCTTTTGACTACAAAGAATCGGTACTCCCTTATGTTAAGAAAACAGTCTCGGAGTTAAAAAAACAAGGGGTTCCGATCATCTATTTTGCACATGATTGCGCAGGTACTCTCAAGGAAATCAAAAAATCAGGTGCTGATGTTATTGGAATTGACTGGAAAATTGACATGGCTGATGCAATAAAAAAACTCGGTAAAAAAGTGGTTGTTCAGGGAAACCTTGATCCCTGTGCACTTTTTCTTTCAAAGGAAGCGATCGAGGAGAGGGTTAAAGACATCCTATGGAAAGGAGAAGCAGCTAAAGGTCATATCTTCAATCTCGGACACGGAATCTTGCCAGAAACACCTGTTGAAAATGCCATTGCTCTGGTTGAAGCAGTGCATAAATACGGTCGTAAAATGTAGAGAGATGTTGGCATGAGTAGCTCTAATTTCATTGGTGCAATTTTTAGAAAGGCAAGTCTTGAAAATTCTGATCTTAGTTTTTCGAGCTTTGTAGGAGCAGTCTTTTCCGAGGCAAATCTCAAAAAGACGAATTCCACTTATTCCAAGATTTCAGGCGCAAACTTCAAGAATGCCGACCTTTCTGAAGCAAATCTTCAAATGACAGATGCTGTTATGGTAAAACTTGTTGATGCAAGACTTCAAAAGGCAAATTGTTATGCCTCAAGTATGATAGGCGCTGATCTCTCCGGTGCTGATCTTCGAGGAGCCAATTTACACGAAACAGATCTGATTGGCGCAAAACTTTTTTCTGCTATTCTGAGAGAGACAAGCCTCATAGAGACCATTCTGATAGCGGCAAACCTCACGAATGCTGATTTAAGAGGGTCTCATATCAGAAGTACGGAGACGACCCGTATGAAACTTGACGGCGTTAAATTGGATGAAGGAAAGTCTATTTAATGGAGAAAATCCTAAAAATATAGATTAAGTAAAATACGCCTCCGCACATAAGAACCCAAGATGGAAGTCTTCCCTTAATTTTGACAATTATATACGTGATCATTGCCATTGACAGTGAAAAAAGGATATTGAGCAATTCTGTCTTTCCAAGACGCCAGTTCGTAAATATCAGACCCACAGATACAGGGATCGCGGACTGAAAGACCATCGCGCCCGTAACATTTGACATCGCAAGTGTATCTTTGTTCTTGATTGTCCATTTGATGGAATTGAATTTTTCAGGAAGCTCAGTCGCAATAGGGGCTATAAGCAGAGAAAGTATAAGAGATGAGATTCCAGACTTTATTGAAAGCAATGTAATATAATTCACAAAGATATACGCCCCGATTACTATCAATGCTAAACCGATCAATGTCTGTATTATTACCCATGTTAAATTCGGTGGACAGTTCATAATAAAACTGAAATGAAAATGTTTGGTATATTCTTCGCCCTCCTCTGACGAATGATTTAGAGATATTCTTATAAACAATGCATATATTGCTAACAGCAGGAAAGCGCTTATATAGTTAACTATTTTATTATTGATAAGGGAAACAATAAGGATAATAATCATGCTGGCAATAAAAAATAGGAGTTCAATTTTTAAAGAAACAAGATTTGTCTGCATGACTCCCCTTCCCCTTTTCTTAAAAAGCCATAATATTAATGAAGTAGCACCAAGAAAGAAAAATGCCAGTGTGCTCAGCATAAAAGGTGCTCCTAAAATTGCGCCTATTGCTATCGATTCACTGTAACTTTTCTGACCGAAGATCAGTGCAAGTGCAGGAAGCAATGTCTCAGGTAGCGCTGTCCCAACTGCAGCAAGAATGCTTCCTGAAGTTGCATGAGAGAGTTCCAGTTTGTCACCAACACATTCAACGCTATTTGCAAAGAGTTCACAACCAAGCAGGATTATGACCACCGCGAGCAAAAGAAATGAAGCAATTACGGTATAGGTTGATCCATCATGCGAAAATTGTCCTGAGAAAAGTAGGACGAGATATATGAAGATGAAAAATACGGAAAATACTAGAATCTTTCGCATTTTGCTTCACACTGCTTTGTGGCCGTTCTTCTGTCATAGAAAGGGGTCAGGTCTTGCAATATAACAGCTTAGAAAAAGTAAATCGAATAACTGCGGACAGCAGAAAGTGATATTACAAGACCTGACCCCCTTCTTCATCTCTTTTAATTATTCTGCACAACATATGTTCTTAATATCTCAACGTTGCCTTAACCCTTTTTGAATGAAGAAGTAAATCAAGGCCTATATTTGCACTTGTAACATGAATATCAGCAGCTATGATTGCATCAACAGCACAGCCTTCTCCTTGAGATACAGCAATACCGATGCGTGCAGCCCTGAGCATCTTCCTGTCATTATTTCCGTTGCCAAAGGCAACAACACTATCAATACCGAGCTTTTTAACATATTCCTCCTTCTGCGCATCGTGCTCTTCACCAGTAAGAATGAGCATCTCACAATTAACCCCTTCAAGTTCTTCCTTCGCTTTTCCGAATGTATCAGCAGTCAATATATGGACTTTCAAAAACTTAGCTATCTCATTTAGTTGTCCTCTAACTCCCGGAAAAAGCGCACCATCAACGGATAACGTCCCTGTAAAATCTGATACCAGATGTTCTAATCTGACTAAACCAAATCCGGGGATATCTATCTCAAACATGATAACCTCCTTCGTTTTTTTACCAATGAAGATCTCTTTTGAATATTACTTTAGAACCTAATTCTTCCTCAATCCTCAGCAATTGATTATACTTGGCTAATCTCTCTGACCTTGCAGGTGCACCTGTCTTAAGCTGGCCAGCATTTGTGGCAACCGTGACATCAGCCAAAAATGAATCTTCTGTTTCTCCTGATCGGTGAGAAAATACACAGGTGTAAGCAGCTTTTCTAGCCATCTCCACAGTTTCTAACGTCTCCGATAAAGTTCCGATTTGGTTAAGTTTTATAAGAACAGAATTGGCAACACCCTTTTTTATACCCTCGGCTAATATCCTGGGATTGGTAACAAAAATATCGTCACCAGTAAGTTGAACTTTCTTTCCTAATTCTTTCGTAAGAACTTGCCAGCCGTCCCAATCATCTTCCGCAAGTCCATCTTCAATAGAGATAATGGGATATTTCGAAATTAATTTATCATAATACTTGACCATTTCTTCCGAAGATAATCTCTTATTATCAGCCCTTAAAACATACCTGCCATCTTGATAAAACTCACTCGCAGCCGGGTCTAAAACTATAGATATATCCTTACCTGTTCTATATCCTGCTTTTTCAATTGCACTGATGATAATCTGTATTGCCTCTTCGTTAGAAGAAAGGTTAGGGGCAAATCCACCCTCATCTCCTACAGCGGTATTCAGCCCTTTTGATTTCAAAATCGCTTTTAAATTATGGTATGTTTCAGCAGCCATTCTGAGGGCCTCTTTAAAAGATTTCGCCCCGATGGGTGCGATCATAAACTCCTGTATATCAACGTTGTTATCAGCGTGCTTTCCTCCGTTAAGGATATTGAAAAATGGAATCGGCAGTCGCCTTGCATTATCACCACCAAGATATTTAAAAATAGGCAAACCTTCATCCTGCGCCGCTGCTTTTGCTACAGCAAGAGAAACACCTAAAATTGCATTCGCACCTAATTTTGCCTTGTTTTTAGTTCCATCAAGTTTAATCATAAGATGATCTATCTCTTTTTGTTTCTTGGGATTCTTGCCTATAAGCTCAGGGGCGATTATTTCATTCACATTAGCTACTGCTTTTAAAACACCTTTGCCTAAATAACGTTTTTTGTCATTATCTCTTAATTCCACTGCTTCTTTGCTCCCTGTTGATGCGCCTGAGGGAACTGCCGCTCGACCCACTATCCCATTATCAAGAATCACATCCACCTCCACCGTAGGATTACCCCTTGAATCTAAAATCTCTCTTGCCAATACTTTCTTAATTTTTGACATAAGCTCTTCTCCTTTCAAAACAATCCTTTCAGTTATTTTGCTTTTCTATTTTGAAACATCTCTCTTGATTGCTGCAATGAATACAATAAATAACACAGCCGAGAAGCCTGCTGTTATCGCACCGTAATAGAATGTTGCAGAAGGAGAAACATGATCCCAGAGCCATCCTCCTATAAGGCTTGCAGGGAACATAGCGAGTCCGACTGCCGTATTATAAACTCCAAAA
>JBGQMP010000039.1:0-8929 GCA_041500685.1 Thermodesulfovibrionia bacterium
AGTCTGTTCCGCATATACTACATTCAGAAGGGCGCTCTCGATTTGAGTCCTGATGAAGCTCATTACTGGGAGTGGTCTCGGAGGCTTGACTGGAGCTATTACTCAAAGGGACCGATGATCGCATATCTCATATATTTTGGTAAAACGATACTCGGAGATAATGTCTTTGGTATTAGAATCATGGCAGTGGTCTTGTCTGCTTTCAGTAGTGTCCTCATGTACATACTCGGGAGGAAAATGTTTGATAACCAAGTTGGACTTTTTTCGGCGATATTGATTCAGGTAATCCCCCTTTTTGCGGTATTCGGGATAGTATTCACCATAGACTCGCCCTTCATGTTCTTTTGGATACTATCACTGTTTCTGTTTTGGAAGGCAATAAACCGTAATGCGTTATGCGTAATGAGTAATGAGTCTAAGAAAAATCAGACTGCCCCGTCACGCATCACGGATTACGCATCACGAATTAATCGCTCATCACTGATATACTGGATTCTTCTTGGCTTATCAGTAGGCCTCGGTCTTCTCACAAAATACACCATGGCATTCTTTTATCTCAGCGCTTTTCTTTTCTTATTCTTGAGGGAGAGGAAACTTCTGCTTACAACAGGTCCTTATATTTCCTTTATCATAAGCCTTCTGGTCTTCAGTCCTGTAATACTATGGAATGCAGACCATAACTGGCTCACCTTGAGACACACAGCAGGGCAGACACACATTGCAGAAGGTGTAAGTATAACGTTAAGAAGTTTCTTTGAGTTTGCAGGCTCCCAGCTCGGAGTAATTACGCCACTTATCTTTATACTCATGGCTCTCTCTCTCTGGAGTCAAAGGAAACAGAAAGAGGGTAATCTTCTTTTCTGGTTTTCCACACCCGTTATTGCCTTTTTCCTTCTCAAAAGTCTTCAGGGTAAGGTGCAGGCAAACTGGGCATTACCAGGTTATATAACAGGTATCCTTTCTTTTTCTGCATTCTCCAAAAAGGTTTTTCCTGAAAGAAGAGGTAAAAGGATTCTTATTACAACAGCCGTTCTGCTATCCATGGTGATCACGGCCCTGGCATATTATCCTTCAATCCTCAACCTACCCCCGAAAAAAGACCCTACCAGCAGACTAAGAGGTTGGAAGGAGCTCGGGTCAGAGGTGACGAAGATATATGGAGAGATGTCTGAAAAAGGTCCTGTATTTATATTTTCTGACAGGTACCAGGTTTCAAGTGAACTCGCCTTCTATGTTAAAGGACATCCAATAACTTATTGTATCAGCCACAAGCGTAGGATGAACCAGTACGACCTCTGGCCTGGTTTTTCTGAACTCCTTCATCATAATGCAATCTTTGTTAGAATAGGAAATACCAAGGTACCCGAAAAGGTAGCCAGTGCTTTTGGAAACATTGAGAAAAGTCTCTTTACGGTTTATGCTGACAATAAGAAAATAAGAGATTATTCTTTCTTTCTGTGCTATGATTTCAAGGGCATGAAGGAAGAAAAACCAGGAACATATTAATGAACCTTTCTGTAATCATACCCCTTTACAATGAAGAGGAAAACGTCCCTATCCTCTATGAGAAACTTAAGGAGTCCCTCGATCCCCTGGGAAAGGAATATGAGATACTCTTTGTAGATGACGGAAGCACTGACAGGACTCTCTCTATCCTTGAGGATATTCAGCCCAAAGATCACAAGGTTATTGTCCTGAGCTTGAGACGCAACTTCGGACAGACTGCAGCGTTTGCAGCAGGATTTGATTTCACACGCGGAGACATTGTCGTAACAATGGATGGCGACCTCCAGAATGATCCTGCTGATATCCCGAAACTCCTTGAACTGATAAAAGACCATGATCTCGTGAGTGGATGGAGGAAAAAAAGGAAAGACCCCTTTTTCAGGAGAAGGTTTCCTTCCCTTTTAGCAAACTGGCTTATCAGTAATGTTACAGGCGTAAAGCTCCATGATTATGGTTGCTCTCTTAAGGCGTACAGGAGGGATGTGATAAAGAATCTGAAACTCTATGGAGAGATGCACAGGTTTATCCCCGCTGTTGCAAGCTGGTACGGAGTACGGGTCGCAGAGGTAGAAGTTGCTCATCATTCGAGGTTAAGGGGAAGATCAAAATATGGTATTACGCGAACCATAAAGGTCGTTTTAGATTTAATCACGGTAAAGTTTCTCCAGAGCTTTTCCACGAAACCAATCCAGTTTTTCGGACCTGTAGGTATCATGTGCGGTTTCCTTGGTTTCCTCATATCCCTCTATCTGAGTATCGATAAAATCTTTTCTGGACACGATATTGGAGGGAGACCCCTCCTTTTGCTCGGTGCCCTCCTGATCATCGTCGGAATTCAGCTTATCGGAATGGGCCTTCTCGGAGAGATGCTCGTGAGGGTTTATCATGAAAGCCAGAGAAAGCCTATCTATGTGATTAAAAAAATCCTTGGCCCTTAGAGCGAAAAAAATATTCCTTCTTATCCTGAAACTTATTATAAGTTCTGCACTTTTTTATATCGTTTTATCAAGGACAGGACCTAAACAGGTTTTCTCTATTTTGAAGGGCATGGATCTCTATGCCTTTACCTCTGCCATACTCCTCTACATATTTGCTCAATTCATATCAACGATGAGGTGGAGGCTTCTTCTTCCAGGTGCGCTCGGAATAAAAAAGCTTTTCCCCATGTATATGATAGGCGCTTTCTTCAATACTATCCTCCCCGGAGTTATCGGAGGAGATGCTGTTAAGGCCTTCTATCTCTACCGCACAATAGGAAGAGGAGGGCTTACCCTTTCCTCTATTTTTATGGACAGATATCTTGGGTTTGTGATGTTGACAGTGATATGCGCTATTGCCTTTCCTTTCGGTTATGCCTATTTTCAGAATTCACCTATAGCATGGATGCTTCTTCTTATTGTACTGGCTTTTATCATCATGAGTCTCTTGATTTTTGGTCTGCGTCTTGGTAAGAGGATAAAGATACTTTCAGAATTTTATGATTATTTTCATTCCTATCGAAACCAAAAAGGTATTATCGTTAAGGCCTTGCTGATATCTGCCTTTGTCCAGCTCACAGGTATCCTTGCTGTATACATCCTTGCATTCGGTTTAGGAGAACATGTTCCTTTCCTTGCGTGCCTTATCTTTTTGCCCCTTATCATCATGTTTACAGCACTGCCTATTTCCATATCTGGCATTGGTTTACGGGAAGGAGCCTTTGTTGTGTTTCTCGGTCTCATTGGTATCAGACCAGAGGTTGCAACCGCCCTTTCTTTGTCGTGGTTCCTCGCTAATGCATCAGGCAGCCTTCTTGGCCTCATTGAATACATCAGATATAGAAAAGAGAAGTAACCTCCCCTTACAACGCGAATTAACCCAAATAATACAATTGAGGTAATGCAGATGTTGTGAGAAAATTTATTTTTTGATACCTTAAGGAAATCTAAAATAAATTCTTCCTGTATATGCGATACAAACATACTATTTGCGTATACACCACCTTTAAGCTCATTCGGCATATTGGAATTATGTCAGGAATTGGCGCTAAGGCGCTAAGGAGCACTTGACAAAAATTCACTGCGAGGCTATTTTCCAATGTTAACTAAGGAGGTCTTTATGGCATGTATATTCTGCAGGATTGCAGAGAAAAAACACCCAGCAAAGATAATATACGAAGATGATTTATGTCTCGCTTTTGAGGATATTAATCCCCAGTCTCCTGTTCATACCCTTGTAATACCAAAAGAACATATCTCCACAAACCTTGATATAAAAGAAGAAGACAATGCCCTCATTGGCCATTTGTTTCAGGTCGCTAATAAAATTGCAAAGGACAAAGGGATAGCAGGGCGTGGCTTCAGGCTTGTCATGAACTGTAACCCTGAGTCAGGACAGACGGTTTTTCACATCCACCTTCATATTCTCGGCGGACGCTGGATGCACTGGCCACCAGGATAGGTGCTTCAAGAAGATATGGACTATCTTTGAAGCTGAAGAGGCTTCTCAATCTTTTCGATTATTTCTGTAATTTTATCAGCCATTAATATAGATTTGACTTAATATGTTGTAATCTGATACAAATAACAAGCCTGATTGTCACGAAGTTAAGGATTATTAAAACATTATATAGAGAAATTACAGAAGGTGCATAAGTCATGGGAGAATTGTCTAAAGCTCAAATAACCACCATAGAAAAAATAGCGGTTCTCCTAAGGCACTTTACCAATTATCACTACTCTGAAATATTAGGATTATTAGACCAATACAAACTTTCAAAACATAAAAAAATTCTGGCTTCTATTTACGTTGACCTCAAGAATAAAAATAAATATGAATACGCTGAAAAATTTGCAAAAAAATATAACCTTTAATACATAGCTTGATTTTGTTCTTTTGGTATTACCGTCAACATTTCCCAAAAATTATTTCAAATGAGAAAAATTCTAATAATTTTAACGAAATGAAAAATTGAGAATTATAGGTTGACAATAGAGCGTCTAACTCTCAATTCTCTATAGTCTTTCATTTATCTGCTATCTGCTGCTTCGGAAGTGTAAAAAAAAATGTCGCACCCTCATTCACCTTTCCCTCAGCCCATATCCTTCCACCGTGGTGGTGAATGATACGCTGCACAATAGCAAGTCCAATTCCCGTTCCTTCAAATTCTTTCTCACTGTGCAGCCTTTGAAAAGCGCCAAACAATTTATTTACATGCTTCATATCAAACCCCACCCCATTATCCTTCACATAGTAAACATTCGTTGAGTCTTCACTGTATCCGCCAACTTCAACTACTGCTGCCTCTTTGGGTTTCGTGAACTTGATGGCATTGAGCAAGAGATTCGTAAAGACTTGGCGAATCATTCCCATATCGCCGTAGGCAGGGGGAAGTGGTTTGATGTTAAACTGTAACTCCTTATCGGGAGTAGTGACTTTGATTTCATCGAAGGCTACCCTTGCCAGTTTATCCATATCTATCTCTAACAGCTCAATCTCTTTGCGACCTATTCGAGAAAGGGCAAGCAAAGCATCTATAAGTTCTCTCATTTTCTTGGTATTAGTACGAATGATATTCAGCAGGCGTTTGCCTTCATCATCAAGTCTATCAATATAATCTTGAAACAGCTTAAGGGAGAAGCCATCGATTGCCCGCAGTGGCATACGCAGATCGTGGGAGACAGAATAGCTGAAGGCTTCAAGCTCTTTGTTAGCAGCTTCGAGCTGCGCAGTGCGTTCGATTACTCTCTGTTCAAGGTCTTCGTTGAGTTTGCGGATTTCTTCTTCTGTGTTCTTGCGTTCGGTGACGTCATATACAACGACAACTGCATAGCTGAGTGGTTCCTCACCTTTCCTATATACTTTAGGCAAGATCGGTTGGACTTGTACATGAAGGTAGCGTTTTATTATCCCGTCATTGGCCTCACATTCGGCGGATCGGCCATATTTCAGTTCCTCCCATGCCCGTAGCCAGAATGTCTCAAGATAACAAGCTGAATCAGCACATCTTGGATGTAAAAGTTCGTGTACCCTCTTTCCCTTGACATTTACGACCTGCTCAAGGTTCCATTGCTCAACCACCATATTTGTACGGAGGATATACCCTTGATTGTCAATTAAGCAAATGATATGGGGGATCGAATCAACCGTTGATTCCCATTCCCGCTTTGCTCGGCCTATCAGCATCAGGTTCTCTTCAAGCTTCATAACAGCAACTTTTGAAGCAGTATTAACCAGGTAGAGGCCTATAACAACAAGCCCTGCCACAATGGAGAGAATAGGTATCACGGAATGGGCAGATATTCGGGCTGAGAATATTTTCTCTACAATAGTCTTTTCCACGATGTAGGTATTTGAAATATCTGCAAAAATTAAATAGAGGAATTGGATAATTAAAAAGAGATGCACAGAGACGATGAGAAAGACTATCCAATTAAAGATTTTCAGATTTCGCTTTATAACATCTATAGGAGATTTTCTATATTCTCTGTTACCGGGCATAAGTGACCTCATTGTAATAACATAACACTTAGTCGAATATATCTTTCTGAATTTTTAAAGAAATTTATGGTGCCGAAGGCGGGATTTGAACCCGCACGGGTTACCCCACACGCCCCTCAAACGTGCGTGTCTACCAGGTTCCACCACTTCGGCTATGTCAATATTACAATAAAAATTTGAGGGTTTTCAAACTAAAGACAAGTAGAATAGCCCTTCGTCTATCAGGAAATGAGTTTAGTATTCATCTTGATCTTTATCCCCTTCTTAAGCCCCTCAACATAAGCCCTTGCTGCCTTTTCCCTCTTGTCATTCAGCATTGCCTCACTCAGCATCCTCATTGACTTTTCGTCACCGGACAGCTTTTGCAGGTCAGCATTCATATCCGGCACATCAACAGACAGCTCTATTAAATGTCTCATTTTAGTAATCGTGAGTTCCTGACGTTTTGCATTCTCATATTCTTCCGGAGTAATCCTCATCAGCCTCAGCCTATTAAGATATACGTTTTTATCAAACACCCCATCTCGTATAAAAGCTGGTTCATGTGTTATTGCTTCCTGAAGTTCCTCATCGCTTACCCTAATCCCTACTTCTTTAGCAGTGATAAGAAGTACTCTCTCCTGTACCATGGAATCAAGGACATTTTCCTTCAGGTTCAACTTCTTCTCCATCTCTTCGTCGAACTTATCCCTGTATATCTCTCTGTAAAAACGGTAAATGTTCTCATAATTCTTCCAATAGTCCTCAGCCTTTATCTTGTATTTTCCAACCTCCGCTACAACGCCACGCCCGCCTGTTTTATCCACGGTTCCTATGCCCCAGAATAAAAAAGAGAGAATAACGATAAAGAAAAGGACATAGAAATACTTTGCATGTTTTCGCATCATTTTGAGCATCTACTTAATACCTCCCTGTAAAATAATCAATCAAGATCTCTCTGTGGTCAAAGGCTATCTGTTCGGGTAATGCTTCTTTTTTAAAGATGCCAACCTCTTTTGCATCATCTCCGGCAATTGGACTGCCATGAGCCTTTGCTATATAAACAGTTGTTATCGTATGATGCCTGGTGTCTCTTCCTGGATCAGAATACGTATGGAACTGTCTTATTAGTTCAATATCGAGCCCTGTTTCTTCTTTTGCTTCTCGTAGAGCAGCAGACTCAAAGGTCTCCCCATAGTCTACAAAACCTCCGGGAAGAGCCCACCCCTCGGGCGGATTCTTTCTCTTGATAAGAATGACCCCCCTTTTAAATTCTACGATAATGTCCACAGTGGGAATTGGATTCCTGTGGTTACTTCTAGTTATCAAGTTTTACCTCAATATTCCTTTCAGGCACTATTGTCGATACCGCATGTTTGTAAATAAGGGACTGGGTATTTTCCTCCAAGAGGATCACAAAACTGTCGAAGCTTTTTATCACACCCTTTAATCTCACCCCATTGGTGAGATAGACAACCACAGCTGTTTTATCCTTCCTGAGTTGATTCAGATAGTTGTCTTGAAGGTTCTGGCTCTTCGCAATATTGCTCATTGAGTTCTCCTTTAATTTTTCTTTTACCATAAAGTATTTTTCTTAATATTGCAACCTCCCCTCAGCCCCTCCTTGGCAAGGAGGGGCTGAGGGGAGGTTGCAAAAAGTCAATGACAAATGGGAGAGAAGTATCACAAGATTTATTATTACCCCAAACAATTACAACCACTATGTCGATAGGTGAGTGAGAAAATCAGAAATGAGATTGAGGATCAATCCGCTGTCATCAATACCTGTTATATCAATCCAGTGGATGCCTTCTTCTTTCCTGAACCAGGTAAACTGTCTCTTGGCATAACTCTTCGAACCCTTTTTGATAAGCCTGATAGCGTCTTTTAGGGCAATCCCTCCTTCAATGTAAAGAGCGATTTCTTTATAGCCAATGGCCTGCATGGAAGAAAAGGATGAAACGGTGACGCGGTGATTTGGTGATTTGGTGATTCTTTTTTCCTCCGTTTCTCCGTTTCTCCGTTTCTCCGTTTCTCCTATTAAATTTACTACCATCTCAACTTCCTCCACCAGCCCATCTCTTATCATGTTATCTACTCTCTGCTCAATCATCCGGTACAGCTCTTTTCTGTCCCTCCACAGACCTATCTTGATAAATTCATAAGGAAGAGGCTTTGTCTTCTTTTTCTGCAACTCTGACATGCTCGAATCACTTTTTAAACAGACCTCCAAAGCCCTTATAATCCGCCGCGTATCATTCGGAGTTATTCTCCCTGCAGCCTCCAGATCAAGGTCTTTCAAAATATTGTATAGTGAACCTTTTTCTTCCTTTTCCAGAGACAAAAGGTTTTCTCTTAACAACCAGTCGGCAGAAGGACCACTGAAGATGCCCCTCGTCATTGCCTTAATATAAAGACCCGTACCACCTACGACGATTGGGATTTTCTCTGTTTTATGCAGTTCCTCTATAATAGGCACTACTGCCTCGACATATTTCCCTGTGCTGTATGTCTCCCATGGGTTCACAACATCAATCATGTGGTGTTTTACTATTGTCCTTTCTTCGAAGGTTGGCTTTGCAGTACCGATATCCATATGTCTGTAAATCTGCATCGAATCTGCACTGATAATCTCAGTATCGAGAGACTTCGCGAGAAAGATTGAAACGCCGGATTTTCCAACCCCTGTTGGACCGAGGAGGATTATTACTTTCCTTGTCATTCCTTCTGCTTTTAAGGCTCCTTTTCTACAACTCTTCCTATTCAGTATGTTTAAGGAAAAGCGGCTTTCATATCATTATAACCTTTTTACTTTAGCTCAGAATCTTGCTAACCATCTTATTCGTGAAGAACCCTGCGGCAGAGACCGCAGGGCGTCAAAGTCAAAATTCAAACAGCCTGATCTGCTCAAGGTCTTTTCCTCCAACAGCTCTACATACATCGGAACTGCGGCAGAGACCGCAGG
>JBGQMP010000040.1:0-8925 GCA_041500685.1 Thermodesulfovibrionia bacterium
CCTTCTTTACGATAGGTTCGTGTGTATGACCATAAACAATCAGGTCAAAGTGTCCGCTGTCAGCGAGGGCGTCGACAAGGTAATGCTCGTGTAAGACGATGATCTTCCTGTTATGGAATGTAAATATATAAGGCTGATTATGAATATTGCCTTCAGACTTCTCAAGGAGCAGGAGTTTATCCCCGTCATTGTTACCAAATATTCCCACATATTTACAGGTAAGTTCTTTGAATAATTTTAGAGTGAAGGGTGATGTAAAATCACCAGCATGGATAACGAGTTCGGCCTTCTTCTTGTTGAAAAGGTCAATAGCCTTTCTCGTCTGGTTCAGGTTATCATGCGTATCAGAGATTATTCCAATGAGCATATATTTCCTCCTCTTTTCCAAAATCCCCCTTTGCTAAAGGGGGAGTAGGGGGATTACAAATTCTCATATATTCTCTGAATAAGTCCTTCAGGGTCTCATATTATGTCGAATAATGTTGATGATACCCAAACGGATCATCATTATTGCAATTGATGCGAGGAGAAGGGCCATAATCTTTGAGATTCCGGTAATACCTCCTTTGCCAAAGAAATAAGTGATACGGTCAGCATTGACGAAAGAAATCCAGACAATGAAAAAGTTGAGGATGAGGGATATGATTGTCGGGATGATCCCATAGTGGTTCTCAAGCACGAGGAGTGTGGTGAGTACTGCAGGCCCTACTATCAGGGGTACACCTATTGGAACGACACCAACCCTCCCTGCTGGTTTCCTCCTCTCTTCTTCATATTTCAGGATTTCAAAGATCGCAAAAATAAGGAGAACGAGTCCACCTGCTATCTTGAAGTCATCTGAAGTGATCCCCAGTATAGTAAAAATCGCTTCTCCTAATGCCACAAAGAGGAGGCTTACAATCAAGGCTGTAAGTATGGAGTCTCTGATGATTATTTGTCTCTGTTGCTTCGGTATATCAGCAGTAAGAGAAATAAAAATGGGAAGGATTGCAAACACATCAATCGCAACAAAAAGGGGTATAAAGGTGTTGGGTAGTATCTTTAAAATATTCTCCATAGGGTAATTATAATACTCCCTCAGCGTAATTGTAATAGCTTTGTGCACAAAATTTAATTTCAAAGGTTCTCCGTGCAGAAAGTTGTTATTCGATACCCGATAAATATGTGTTAAAATGGAAACAAGAAAATCGGGGAGCAGAGATTATTGGAAATCATTGCTATAAGCTTACCCATCATCAGGAAACACCCTGTCAGCTTCCTACTGATCTATGCCCTGTTTTTGAGGCTGGAGAAACAGGCAGGACTGTAACCACAACCCGTACCCACTTGGACAAGGAAGGGAATAAGATTTTTTATAGAGGTCAGGGCATATCCGTTGAAAGATGAAAAAGGAGATATTGTCCAAAACGTTTTTCAGTGAACTTTCCGAAGAGGAGAAAGAAAGATTCAGAGGCGTATGTTTACAGAGCGGATTCGCATCTCTTGCCATTATTCCGATTCGCTACCAAGAGAATGTCATTGGGGCGGTCCACCTCGCCGACGAAAAGGAAGGAATGGTCCCCTTGAAAACAGTTGAGTTCATCGAGTCAATATCTCCTCTTATTGGAGAGGCAGTCCATAGGTTCTCTACCGAGGAGGAATTACTGAAATACCAGCAGCATCTTGAGGATCTGGTAGAAGAACGCACAGCCCTATTAAAAGCAGCAACTGAAAAGCTTCAACAGGAAATCACTGAGCGTAAGAAGGTAGGGGAGGCACTGCGCAAATCGTACGATGAGTTGGAAGTACGGGTTAAAGAACGCACTGCTGAGCTGGAAAAGGTCAATGTGGAGTTGCTCAATGAAATCGCAGAGCGCAAACGCATAGAGGAAGCTCTTCGGAGAAGCGAAGCGAGTCTTACCGAAGCACAGCGCATTGCCCATCTCGGAAATTGGGATTGGAATATACAAACGAATCAATTGCACTGGTCGGATGAGATTTATCGCATTTTCGGTTTGTCCCCACAGCAGTTTGGTGCAACGTACGAGGCGTTCCTGGATTCTGTTCATCCTGACGATAGAGAATTTGTGAAGAGGGCTGTTCATGAAGCCCTGTTTGGGAGCAAACCCTATAGTATTGACCACCGTATCATTTTACCAGATGGTACGATTCGAATCGTTCACGAGCAGGCAGAGATTACCTTTAACGAAGCTGGTAAGCCGATCCGGATGATCGGAACGGTACAAGATCTTACAGATAGTAAGAAAGCCGAGGATGAATTGAAAAAGTCTTACGAGCAGTTGCGTGAACTCTCAGCACATTTACAATCTGTGAGAGAAGAAGAAAGGACGAATGTTGCACGAGAGATCCATGATGAGTTAGGGCAGGTATTAACCGCTTTAAAAATAGATGTATCCATGTTAGCAAGTAAACTCTATCCAGATAGTAAACTCCTCGAAAAAACAGAATCAATGATCAAAAGGATTGATGAAACCATCCAGTCAGTGAAGAGGATATGCGCCGAGTTGAGGCCTACGATATTGGATCATTTTGGTCTCTCAGCTGCCATTGAATGGCAGGTAGAGGAGTTTGAAACCCGGACAGGGATAAAATGTGATGTTTTCTTTGAACCAAGGGAAATCATTCTGGATCAGGACATTACCACTTCTGTCTTCCGCATTTTACAGGAGGCAATGACGAATGTTGCCCGCCATGCAAATGCAACTGAGGTTAAAGTGAGCCTCAGATTGGAAAATGATAATGTTATGCTTGAAGTAAAAGACAACGGTAAAGGGATTACAGAAAAGCAGTTTTCAGATCCCAAGTCATTTGGTCTCATAGGGATAAAGGAGCGTGTCAATTTTTTTGGAGGTGATGTTAAAATTAACGGTATGCGAGATCAAGGAACGACTTTAATAGTATCTATTCCCCTTAGAAAAAAGGAGGAACTCAATGATAAAAATATTGATCGCTGATGACCACGCCATTGTTCGCGAGGGACTGAAGCAGATTGTTTCAGAAAGCCCTGACCTGGTTGTCGTTGCAGAAGCATGCACCGGCCAGGAAGTGCTTGACTAAGGTAGGTAAGAATGACCTGGATCTGGTTGTCTTAGACATTGCCATGCCCGGCAGAGGCGGGCTGGATGTCTTAAAAGAGATAAAGAGCCAGAGACCCGAACTTCCTGTTCTCATATTAAGTATGTATCCGGAAGAGCAATATGCGGTTCGGGTTTTAAAGTCAGGTGCCTCCGGATATTTAACAAAAGAAAGCGCGCCTATTGAACTGGTAAAGGCTATACGACAGATATCTCAGGGAAAGAAATATATAAGTCCTTCTCTCGCAGAGAAGTTAGTTGTTGATTTAGAAGTCAGTCCTGACAGACCACCCCATGAAACTCTCTCTGACCGCGAGTATCAGGTAATGTGTATGATTGCCTTAGGTAAAACGCTTAAAGAGATCGCAGATGAGCTGTCGCTGAGTATAAAAACTATCAGCACCTACAGATCCCGCATTCTTGAAAAGATGAATATGAAAACCAATGCAGAATTAACCCATTACACCATAAAAAACCGACTTGTAGATTAAAACCTATATAACCTTCAACCTTTAACTTCAGATCTCCAATCTTAATCTTTCAACTTGTATCTCGTAACTGTTTCCTTTTGGTATAGGACAAAAACCTACAGCATAACAAGTCAAAGTCTTACAGAAAAATAGGAATTATGCTGATATCTTTTATTTGCATTTCATGATAAATAATCTCTAATCATACATAAGTTGTTTAACTCAAAAACATGCGAGGACTGTTTGAAATCATTTCAAAAGACTCTCGTTAGCAAGCCGTTTTTGATTAGAACAAGCTCTCAGAAATAGGAAATTATGATAAAAATATTAATTGCTGATGACCATGCAGTTGTTCGTGAAGGACTGAAGATGATTCTTTCACAGGCTCCTGATATGGTTGTCGTTGATGAAGCAAGCACCGGGCAGGAGGTAATCGAGAAGATTTACAAGAACAATCTCAACCTCGTTGTTCTGGATATATCGATGCCCGGCAAAAGCGGGCTGGATGTCTTAAAAGAGATAAAGAGCCAGAGACCCGAACTTCCTGTTCTCATATTAAGTATGTATCCGGAAGATCAATATGCAGTGCGGGTATTAAAAGCAGGTGCATCAGGCTATTTGACAAAAGATAGTGCCCCCGATGAGTTGGTAAGGGCTATACAGCAGATATCTCATGGGAAGAAATATATAAGTCCTTCCCTTGCGGGGAATTTAGCTCTTGATGAGCAGTAATGAATTGAACGGTACTATTATTTATCTATTATTCCTTTAAATACGTTCTTTACTTCTCCCATTATCTTTTCAGGAATCACAAAAATAAAAGATTTATTTATCTCTTACTTACCTTATTGGATATATTACCAGTTATTGTTTATCAGTTTGAAAGGAGGGAGAGGGGCCTCGGGGTATGAAAGGCCCCTCACGGGGGGGTAAAACAATAGCTATACCAATAGAATCCTTTCTATTGGTATCTTGATCTCATCTGCCTCAATAATATAATAGGGTAAAAAATCAAGAATGAGAATCAGTATTTGTCTGATTTTTTTGTAGGAATTTGTCTCATTGCTTTGTAGGTTTTTATCTTACGATTTTCTCTACTGCGCGTATTTCCTCGACTCCTTGAATCCTTGACCCCTCTATTCTCTATGCCTTCTTGAACTCGCCGACACTCCAGTAATGGTTGTCAGGCATGTCAGGGTAAAGAGTTGGACCTCGCGTCAAAAATGGAAGGACAGAAAAAAGACGAAGGATTTAGCTGTTCGGTAAGCGTATCATATACGTATAAGGAGGTGTTGTATCGGTAAGGAGGGCAGGGTTTAATTGTTTTATTGCTTTGACAGTTGTATTAAACTTTTCTGCTATCGTTTTCAGATTGATAACTCTATCTGTTATTATTTCTCGATAATCCATATCTTTTTTTTCTGTTCCAGTATATGACTCAAACCCGTATTGTTCCGGATTCTGGGCTATAGTAAAGGCAGCCATAAAAGAGGCTAAATAGCGTTTTATCATGACGGGGAGGCATGCAGATTCACATCTATTCAATATACGTTTAATCCTTCCTTCCCCTGCATTGTATGCTGCAAGGGCGATATCCCAGGCACCGAACATGGAGTGGAGATCTCTCAGGTAATAAGCTGCTGCGTACGTAGACTTGACTGGGTCCTTCCGCTCATCCACGTATTTATCTATCCTGAGACCATACTTCCGAGCAGTACCCTTTACAAACTGCCAAAGTCCGACAGCATTGCCCGGACCGACGAGCAGAGGAGAGAATTCACTCTCAATGAGGGGGAGATACGCTATCTCGACAGGGATTTCTTTCTCCTGGAATATTTCTGTTACTAAATCTATATATTGATAAGAGTTGTTGAGTCTCTTTTCGAACATTTCCGGCATCTTCCGGGTAAAAAATTGTATTGCTCGGTCATAAAGTTGATTTGTAGACTCATGTTCTTTTATCGCATGGAGCTCTTCACTGGCAGTGACGTTAACGGGCATCCATAACAATAATAGCAATAGCAATATTAATGTAAATAACTTCGTCATTTCCCCCCTGACCTCTATGTGAAGGATTGAACTTTATTTTAAAAAGAGAAAGTCTTCTGATTGCTACTTTATGTGAGTTTTAATTGTACGTATTATACCATTTTTCCAAGTCCAGGTTGTCAAGGTATTTCTTCTCAGTGAAGTGTTACCGGTTCTTTTCACCTTTTTTCTTTCTCCTTTTTTGAAATACCTCACTTCCAAAGCCGGGGTAAATTGTGCGTTCATCAAGCGGAGTGGGTTTTTCAACCAGAGGCCATTTGTAAACCTGTGGTTCCGGGCCTTCCTGGGTAACATTGGAAGGTGCAGAGTCTGCCATTCGTGGGTTTTTATGGATATTGATACCTTCAACATTATGACTAAACTCGACAGATATACCATTAGGGTCAAAGGTATAGATTGAATGGATGAAACCATGATCAATCACCTCCGATACCCAAACGTCAGCTGCAGAAAGTTTGTCTTTTATCTTCCAGAGATCGTCTCCAGTTTCTACTCCAAATGATACATGGTCAAATACGTAAGGACCCTTCACTGCCACACCAGCGTCTTTTTCGGGTATGGGTTTGACATCAGGCCATTCAAAGAAAGCAATACAATCATAACCTGAGATTTCGAAGAAGTAGATTTGATAGCCAGGTTTCCCATATCCAACGAGTAATCTCATCCCTAACAAATCCCTCCAGAAGCGGATTGTACTGTCCATATCTCCTGTCACCATCGCAAGGTGATTGATTCCCTTAAACTTTATCATTGCCCCTCCCTGTACTGTTTGATTAGATAGTTCGGAAGCGCTTCTGTGTAAGCCTTTTTTCCCATGATACAGCTTTTCTATAATCCTTGAACAGCCGCTCCAGTTTTCGAAATTCAAAGGTATGTACCAATCTCCTGCCGTTTTTCCTTTCTTCTTCTACGGCGCTGTGAAGCATTTCATGATAAACAATATACCTGATAAAATAACGCGGGACATTTCTCCTGTCCAGGACGGGATTTATCCTTATGGTATTAGTATGTCCGCAGTAACTGCCCAACGTGCGATTCCTTACTGCCCTCCGTGCATTCTCTTTTCCCCAGCTAATCGACGCTGTTATTTTCCCTCCGAAGTACTCATGATTGAGATCATCGAAAATCTCTCTCAGATTGTAAAATCTTCCCTGCGTGTGGATGATGAGTTGTCTGGGGTTTTGCTCTCTCTTTTTCATACAGGGCTGATTTTCGCTGATAAATTTTCTGATGAGTGGTGTCCGGCCTTTCCTTGTTTTCATGAAACTGGCCATCTCCCTGATGACTTCATCATCAGCATTGAGGAACATCCAGTGCATTCTGACAGAAACCAAATTGCCTTTTGTTCTTATTGAAAACATACTGGTAGAATTGTCTGTTAGGGTCAGGGAAACAGATTTCCCTGTCATTTTCTCTAAATAATTCTTAAAGGTGTCTTTGCTGTTCAAGAAATGCAAGCTCAGTTGAAACATAATAACTTGTTCATTGGCTATCAAATTTAGATCTGACTCGTAGTATAATAAAATATGTCTAAGAGGTCATTGAAAGAAACCAATCCTTATCTAAAAGACCAAAAAAAGTATGAGGCTGCACTAATAAAAGATGTGGTAACATCTTCCGCAATATTTTCTGGCTCAGAGACGAAAGCCTCGAAGATTCCGAAAACCTCCACGAACCCGACATCATCGCCCGTGAAATAGTCGGGGATCTTCAGGATGCTCTTGTTCAATTCCAAGCAATTGCAGAGGATCTAGGAGAGGAAGAAGCCTTGTGATAATTGGTAGTTAAATGCCTGAATTCTCACTTCTCATCCTCTCTCGTCTTTACCAACCTCACGTTTGTTTTATTTACCTCTTCAGCAAACTTTAATAAGCCGTTAATTATTTTTTTATCAACTGCTCCATCCTCAACGATCCTGGCAAGTCTCTTCAGATTAAGCCCTGAGACTTCTTCCCATATCCCTGCTTTCCTGACATATTCCTCGAGTTCTTCACGGCCATCTTCACCTGCACGGAGGAATTGTAAGACCTTCTCCTCTGTTATCCTTAATGCAAAATCACTTCCCATGATCTTGGCTACACCCTCTCTCTTCGCATAATCAACTGCTGCCTCTTCGATAAAACCAAGTTCTAACTGGAGTTCTTTCACCTGTGCCCTGGTAGATGCATATTTGTTTACAAGGGTTACCCCCTCTTCTTTCAGATACTTATTTACTGGTAAATCCTGGACTTTCATCTCATGCTTTTTCGCAGGGCAGTATTGGGGGTATTCGCACCAGTCACAGAGCTTGCTTTCAACGGGCTTGAAAACAGAATCTTTTTCTATGGTTTTTATAAGGGAAATGACCTGTTGTTTGAGGTCGTCGAGCTGGTTATCAGACCGTTGCGATGTTAATTCTTTATCAAAGAGAAGGTAATGCCATTTGAGGATTATATCCTGGGCATCTCTGAACTTCTCTTTAATCCCGATTTGATAGAGTGCAAGCTGCCTGTCATCATCTAATCTGTCCTGTGAAGGGATATACCCGGATGTCTTATAGTCGTGTATTTCATAAAGACCTTCTTCTATATTGCTTAACCTATCTATAACTCCCCGTATGGTATAGTCTTCAATTTTAAAAGAAATCGGTAACTCCGTTGCCAGAGTCCTTGACTGGTTGAAAGGGTGATGACGCCTGTAATAATTGGCTATCCCTGCCTTCCCTGCATTCCGATAATTGTCTTTTGTAAATTCTTTCTTGCAAATAACGACATTCTCATGCCAGTTCTTATCCCATTGTTCATCGTAATAAGTGATTAGTTCATCGAGGCTGTTGAGTTTTGTCAGGATGAGTTCTTTGTAAAGTTTATCAAGGGTTTCATGAACCCTACTTCCGAGGAATTTTTCTATGCCTTCTGTGCCTTCAAGAAGTTCAATTTTGTCAACATACTTGAGCTTATACTGCTGGGGGCAATTTTCGTAGGTTGATAGTCTGCTGTGTGAATACAAAGGCATAAAAGGCCTCCCCGTGATTGGATATTACAAAATTCTCCCTGAATCTGTCTATATGTCCCTCCCTGATACCTTCGGGGTAATGGACGAAGGCAATATCTTAAAACAAATGAGATGTGCCTTTAAAAATCAAGGAATAGGGTATCATTATTTTTGGGAATGTGTAAGAGGATGGTTAACGTTTAAGGGGAAATAAAAGGGGAAAGTGTATATTTTTGGGGTAACGTAACACGAGATAAGGATTCACACTGGTAGACATTAACAAAAAGCCGATAGTTCCTAATTTCCCTGTACTACTGTTCGTATCTCAAATTGAGGTGGGTTCATGATGGTTTTTTTCA
>JBGQMP010000041.1:0-8781 GCA_041500685.1 Thermodesulfovibrionia bacterium
GCTCTCTGCTCTCTGCTCTCCTATCACTGCTCATGCTGATGATAATAACCCGCTGAACAAAATGAGAGATGAGACAATTTCCTATTTCAAACCCTTAGCAGGCAGAGTTACTAAGGTTGAAGACCAAAAAGTTCTTGTCAATTTAGGGACAAAAGACTCTGTAAAGGAAGGCACGAGATTTTCGATATTGAGGGAAGGGGTCACATTTATACACCCTGTCACAAAAGAGCCATTGGGTAAGTTAGAGTCTCCTGTTGGTAGGCTTGAGATAAAAGAAATAGGCTCTGATTCATCAATGGGTATCATCATTACCGGAGAGGCTAAAGAAGGTGATAAGGTCAGGATATCGGAGAAACAGGTTAGAATGCTTTTCTGTCAGTCAAAAGGTGTTGATTGGAACATCGCTGACTCATATTTCAGAAGTCTGAAAGAGACGGGTAGATTCGATCTTCTTGAAACAGGCATCGAGACGAATGACCCGCAAGAGGTTATCACGGAGGCGAAGAGGCTTAATGCTGATGTTGCACTCTTTCTGACATCAACGACAGCCGAATCAGGTACGCTTGTTAAGCAGAGACTTTTCTGGGTCTCTGATGGCTTTGGGTTTGCTGAAATGGATACAAAGGTTGATACTGCTTATGTAAAAGAAATGAAGTTCGGTGAGGAGTTTTTTACGCTCCAGAGGGAAGAGCCATTTGTAGAGGTAGACCTGCCCTTAGGCGTGAGGTTTTTGGCAGTAGGCGACATCGATGGAGATCACAGACAGGAGATGCTGCTGAGTACGGGGAAAGATATCAAAATTTATCTGCCTGGTGCAGACCTCCAGCCAGCCCTTGGTGGAATTCAAATTAAAGGCTCAAAAGTCGATGACCACCTCTGGATTGATACCATAGACCTTAACAAAAACGGAAGAGATGAAATCATTATCACCTCCATGAGCAGAAAGTTCGAGACAGAAGACATTTACAAAAACGGGAGGGATGAGGTTGCTCTCTCTTCAGTCAGAAGTGGCGGAGTTGTATCTTACATATATGAGCTGCAGGGCACAGAATTTGTGCTTCTTTACAAAGGCAACATATTTCTTCGGAAAGTGGGAGAGGAACTTTTAGCCCAAGCCTATTCGAAGGATGAGGGATTTACGGGGGATGTCTTCAGTGTGAAATGGGAAGGAGAATATAAAAGGGGAAACTCCATAAACCTCCCGAAAGGTGTTAACCTCTATGATTTTGTCTATATTGATGATCCTCGAACAGGCAGACTGATTCTCGCTTATGATGATAAGGGATTTCTCAATTTGTATGATAAAGACATGCGGTTATGGAAGAGCAAGACTGACACAGGAGGATTCCTTGCAACTTTCAAAAAGTCATCTTCTGCCCTACCTACTGACAGAGGTGAATGGTCAATGAAAGACAGGCTTTTTCTGAGAAACAGAGAGGTTCTTTTAGTCAAGAGGATTCCTCTTATAGAAATGGCCAGGGGAATTGGTTATAAAAAGTCTCAGATCAAAAACCTCTGGTGGAATGGACTTTCTATGGAAGAGGGCGTTCTTATAGATAACATAAAGGGTTCTATCCTTGACTATACGGTTGTTGGTGAAAAGGTTCTCGTCCTCGTGAGCCCCACGTTTGGCTTAGGCATCAAGCCTGGAAACATACTGAAGGGAGAAAATCCCTTGGGATCAATACTTTACATTTATTCGATTAAAAGAGGGTAGAGGAAAGAATTGATACTGACTGGTGGTCGTATACCAAGACACGTGGGAATTATCATGGATGGAAATGGAAGATGGGCTGAGTTACGCGGCCTTCCAAGGGTAGAAGGCCACAGGCAAGGTGCAGCGCGTTCAAAGGAGATTATTGAAGCCGCAGGTGAACTCGGGATAAAGGTATTGACCCTTTATGCCTTTTCTTTAGAGAACTGGCAACGACCGACATTCGAGGTCAAGACCCTTATGAGACTTCTTGAATTCTATCTTGAAAAAGAACTCGCTGACTTGATAGCCAGGGAAGTTGTCTTTAAAACAATCGGAGATGTGTGGAGATTGCCGAAAGATATGCAGCTCCTTATAAGGGAAGTAGTGGAAAAGACTGCTTCCAACAAGGGCCTGACCCTTGTTCTTGCATTGAGTTATAGCGGAAGGGATGAGATTCTCAGGGCCGTGAAGAAGGTTCTCTATTCAGGTGTTAGACCTGAAGAACTGACTGAGGAATCTTTCAGTTCTTGCCTTGATACTGCTGGTCTGTCTTCCCCGGACCTTATTATCAGGACCAGCGGAGAGATGCGCATAAGTAACTTTCTGCTCTGGCAGGGTGCATATTCAGAACTCTATTTTACCGATACGCTCTGGCCAGACTTTACAAAGGAAGAGTTCTTTCTCGCTATACAGCATTATCAGCAGAGGGAGAGGAGATTCGGAGCCATCTCTACGAGGGGTGATGCACCTTAAGAGACTCGCTGTTGCAGCCGTCCTCCTCCCTGTCCTTTATCTCTATATCATGTATCTTTCTTCGGCATACTTCATCTTTTTTCTAATATTCATGTCTGTCATTGCTCTGTCAGAGTTTTATACCATGTATCAAGTAACGGCGATCTTACGATATGCTGGTTTATTTTTCGGAATCTTGATTCTTTGCATATCTTATATTTCAAAGGATCTCCTGCTGAATGTCATCATCCTCTCTGTTATGGGGTTAGTAGTTCTACGGCTCCTTTTAAAGAGAAATCCCAAGTCTTCACTTTCTGACACCTCTATCCCTGTCTTTGGGCTTCTCTACATACCGAGCCTGCTTACATTTCAGACGTATATCAGAGAGATCGGCCCTGAGTGGATAATACTTCTCTATGCAACAGTATGGGCAGCAGATACGATGGCATATTATATCGGCACATTGTTTGGAAAGAGGAAGCTTTATGTAGAGGTAAGCCCCAATAAGACCATGGCAGGCGCAGGTGGTTCGCTCATGGGAGGCGTTTTGGGTGTTATTGTCGTTAAAGCTACCCTTATACCCACGCTCTCTGTATCCTCTGTCTTTTTCATTGGTATAATAATTGGAGCTATATCTGTCCTCGGTGATCTCGTGGAATCCATGTTTAAACGTGACGCCGGAGTCAAGGATTCTGGAATCATCATTCCGGGGCATGGGGGCATATTAGACAAAATTGATGGAGTGCTTTTTGCAGGACCAGTTCTTTTCTGGATATTAACAGCCTTGAGAATAATAGAAAATGGGAAATAGATGAAGCGCATAACAATCCTTGGTTCAACAGGCTCAGTGGGGAGAAATGCCCTTGATATTGTTTCAAGCCATAGAGATCAGTTTAGAGTTGTTGCATTGACGGCAGGTAAAAATGTCGACCTCATTGAAGAACAGATAAAGTCTTTTTCTCCAGAGGTTGTTGCAGTTGCTGATGAAGCAGCTGCCAGGGAGTTGCGAAAGAGAGTAGGGGGGCATACTCCTTCTTTACAGATACTATCAGGCTATGATGGTGTCGCTGAGGCTGCAAGCTACGATGGTTCGGACTTTGTCCTTTCTGCAATTGTCGGAGCTGCTGGACTCATTCCAACAATATCAGCCATACGCTCTGGAAAAATAATCGGACTTGCAAACAAGGAAGCCCTCGTGATGGCAGGAAGGATTGTGACTGAAGAGGCAAAGAAAGCAGGGGTCAGAATCCTTCCTGTGGACAGTGAACATAGCGCGGTATTCCAGTGCATTGAAGGGCACAAAAACTCTGATATTAGGAGGATCATCCTCACAGCCTCGGGTGGTCCCTTTGCGAGCAAGGGTGTAAGCGAACTGAATGATATTAAACCTGAGGATGCACTCAGGCACCCGAGTTGGCGAATGGGAAAGAAGATTACCATAGACTCCGCAACGCTTATGAACAAAGGGTTTGAGATGATCGAGGCACACTATTTATTTAACATTCCACCAGAAAGGATAGATGTGCTTATCCATCCACAGAGTATTGTTCATTCCATCGTCGAATTTCAGGACAGAAGCTGTATTGCTCAACTTTCGATACCTGATATGAAGGGACCGATCGCTTATGCCCTTTCTTATCCGGAAAGGCTTGAGAATGTAATGCAGGGTCTTGACCTTGACAGAATTGAATCCCTTGTTTTCAAAAAACCAGATAACGAATGCTTCCCATGCCTCTCTTATGCTTATATGGCTCTGGAGTCAAGAGGCACTATGCCGTCTGTACTGAATGCAGCAAACGAGGTCGCTGTAGATGCATTCCTCAAAGGTATGATAAGATTTATCGAGATCCCACTTATCATCAGAGAAACGATGGAAGAACATGTTGTGATGTCGGATGCGGAACTTGCTGCTATATTAGAGGCTGATAAATGGGCAAGGAAGAAGGCAGAAGGAATCCTTAAAAAATAAAAAATAAAAATTGTGGAGTATCTTTGAATTTTTATCTTTAAATTTTAATTTAAAGGAGATTAAACATTGACCTTCCTGTCAGCAATAATTCTTCTCGGTTTAATTATATTTGTACACGAACTCGGGCACTTTCTCTCGGCAAAGTTGATGGGCGTGAGGGTCTTAAAATTCTCTCTCGGTTTCGGACCCAAGCTCATCGGCAAAAAGTATGGCGACACAGAGTATCTCATATCATCAATCCCCTTTGGTGGTTACGTAAAAATGCTCGGCGAGAGCTCGGGAGAGGAGCTTAAAGAGGAAGAAAGGGTATTTGCTTTTAACTACCAGCCTGTGTGGAAGAGATTCATCATAGTATTTTTAGGGCCCCTCTTTAATTTGGTATTTGCCATAGTTATCTTTGCCTTTGTTTTTTCATACGGCATCCCTGTATTGCTTTCTGAGGTAGGGGATGTATTACTCCAATCACCTGCAGAAAGGGCTGGACTTCTGAAAGGAGATACAGTCATCTCTATTGATGATTCTCAGATAACTCAATGGGACGAGATGACAAAGATTATCCATAACAGTCCTGGCAGGAGCCTTAACCTGAAGATAAAGAGAAAGAGTGAAGTTATTACTCTTTCAGTAATTCCTGAGAAAAAAAGGATTCAAGACCTTTTTGGCCAGGGGAAAGAGGTAGGACTTATCGGAATAAAACCTTCGGGGAATACCTTTACAAAGAAGAGCGGCCTTACGGAGTCTATAGATAATGCAGTTAGAAGAACATGGGAAATAGCAGTCTTGACCGTAGTCTCTATTGTGAAGCTTATTCAGAGGGTAATCCCTATGGATACCATCGGAGGCCCCATACTTATTATCCAAATGGCAGGAGAGCAGGCATCTCTGGGGATCCTGAATTTTTTAGTGCTCATGGCTATTATTAATATCAACCTTGCAATACTGAATCTTCTCCCTATTCCGATTTTCGACGGTGGGCATATATTGTTCCTTGGTATTGAGGCAATCAGAAGGAAACCCCTTGAAGAGAAAATTATGAGCATTGCCCAGAGGGTAGGGCTTGCATTTATTATTATGTTATTTGGTTTTGTTTTCTATAATGACTTTATGAGAATTATTGTTCCTTGGATCATGAAAGTTCTTGTTCCTTGGATACAGAGGATTCTTACTTCCTGGTTTTAAACATCTATGACAAAGCCGGGACCCATAAAAAGACAAGTTTCTGCAGGCGGGGTAATATTCAGAAAAAACAATGTGTCAATAGAGATTGCCCTCATTGCCGTTAAGGGTGGTAAGGTATGGTGTCTTCCCAAAGGCATCGTCGACAAAGGGGAAAGCCCTGAGATGACTGCGGTAAGAGAGGTTGCAGAGGAGACAGGGCTCAAGGGAAGGATTATCGAAAAACTTGGAGAAATAACGTACTGGTATTACATTAAAGAAGAAGAGGCACGGTGCAGAAAAACAGTGCACTTTTTTCTTATTGAATATGAGGGAGGAGACATTTCAAAGCATGATTTTGAAGTAGACATGGTATCCTGGTTTCCGGTTGATGATGCACTGGAAATAGCCAGCTATAAGGGAGAAAAAGAGATAATAGCAAAAGCAAGGGAGATACTCAAAAATAAAAATGTAAAATGAAAGTTAGTAATCCCCCCAACGCCTCCCTTTAGAAAAGGGGGATTTGAAAGGGATCTATTTTTGTCCCACAAAAGATTTGTTACTTCTAAACTTTTATCTAAAAGGAACAAGAACTACATCTTTAATCTCTGCCGGAGGGCCTTCCTTTGCAGGACCGAGAGCGGTTACCCTGTAATTTCTCTCTGTTGAAGGTCTTTCTTTATCGAGGTATACAGGGACAGTTGTCTCGCCGATGAGTGTGTATCCCTCTTTCTTATCTGTCTCCCTATAGACTTTATAACCGACTATCCAAGTCTCAGGAGCCTCTTTCCAGATAAGATATACCCCCTCTTCTTTAACTACTGCCTGGAGCCCCACAGGAGAAGATGGCACGAATTCTGAAGGGTTTACCTCGAGCTCATCTGATGCAGGTCCTTCATCCCTTATACCTCCTCCTCTCAAACTTCTTATCGTGTAGTAAACAGTCTTTCTTATATTGAATCGATCTTTGAAGGAGGTTCCCTTAACTGGTTCAGCATTCACAGGCATTAAAGTGTATACATTGCTCTTATCACTCTTATAGATGTTATAGAGGACTTCACCGCTTTTATCTTCCCAGGTTAGCGTCAGTGAATCATATTCGACTTTAAATGAGGGCCTGCCGGGAGGTGCTGAGGGATCTTTTGGCTCTATTTCAATGATATTCGAGTCATCACTTGTTATATCTCTCAGGTTTTGGGAGACAATTTTGTATGTATATTTAGAGCCTGTTTTAAAGTCCTTATCTATATAAGACCGCTTATCATTCTCAAGATAGATCCTCTCAAAATTCCCCCTGCCCCCCTTTGCCCCCTCTGTATCCCCCCTTGGAAAGGGGGGATACAGAGGGGGGTTGGGGATTAATTTCATGAGATAAAAACCCTTTATTGCCTGCTCTTTATTTTTTGGAAAATCCCAAAATAAGATAATCTCTGATTCTCTGTGGATTGCCCTCAGGTTTGCTGGCGGATCAGGCTTTTCGTATGATTTCAGAGTAGGAGGACCTTTTTTACCACATGAGGCAAGTAAACAGAATACAGTAATCAGCATACAGCATACAGCAAAAGAAAAACCCCGGTCTCCTGACTGCTGGCTCCTGACTGCGCTCATCTTAGCAGTAGCTTGAGTCTTCTTATCTGTTTTCTGACCTCTTCAGGAGATGTGCTCCCCGCAGATATTTTCCCTCTAACAGACTCCTCTGGCTCAAGGATGGAGTAGATATCCTCTGAAATCAATGGAGAAAATTTATTCAATTCCTTCAGTGTGAGTTCTCCAAGTTTTTTCTTTTTTTCGATACAATAGAGGACGATCTTGCCTGTAACTTCATGTGCCCTTCTGAAAGGTAACCCCTTTTTAACTAAGTATTCTGCCATATCGGTTGCAGTCGAATAACCCTCCTTGGTAGTTTCACGCATCTTTTGGATGTTGAATTTTATTGCTGGTCCCATTTCATTCAAGACATTCAGGCAGGATTTAACGGTATCAACAGTATCGAAGAGCGGCAGCTTATCTTCCTGTAAATCCCTATTGTATGATAGAGGCAATCCCTTCATTATGGTCAGCAATGAAAAGAGATTTCCATAGACCCTGCCAGCCTTTCCCCTGATGAGTTCAATGACATCCGGATTCTTCTTCTGGGGCATTGCGCTTGACCCTGTTGTGAAAGCCTCGGGCAGTTCGATGAACCCGAATTCCTCGGTTGCCCATAATACAAGTTCCTCAGCGAGCCTCGACAGATGCATGATGAGTATGGCAGCATCAGATAAAAACTCTATAACGAAGTCTCTATCGGAAACTGCATCAATGCTGTTTTTAGCGATGCCGTCAAAACCGAGAAGCTTTGCTACATATGCCCTGTCTATGGGAAAGGTCGTACCTGCAAGTGCAGAGGACCCCAGGGGAAGGATGTTTATCCTTTTATAAGTATCCTGAAGTCTTGCTTTATCCCTCTGCAACATCTCAACATACGCCAAGAGATGATGAGACAGCAGTATAGGCTGGGCTCTTTGTAAATGAGTATAGCCTGGCATCAATGCGTCAATATGTTCTGCTGCAATGCTAAGAAGTGTCTTCTGGAATTTCTCTATCAAGGATACTATCTCCCTTGTTTTATCCCTCAGATACAATCTGAGGTCAAGTGCTACCTGGTCATTTCTTGATCTTGCTGTATGGAGTTTTCCGCCCACCTCACCTATCTTTCTTATTAAGGCAGCCTCGATATTCATATGAATATCTTCAAGATCCTCTCTGAACTTTAATTTTTTGCTTTCTATTTCTTTTGCAATCTCTTTGAGACCTTTTATGATCTTTTCATAATCTTCTTGAGAGATGATTCTTTGCTTACTGAGCATCTTTGCATGTGCAATGCTCCCCTCGATATCATATCTCCAGAGGCGGTGATCAAAAGATATGGATTCAGTGAAGTGCTCAACGATCTTTGATGTTTTTCCTTTGAACCTTCCTGCCCATGGTTTTTTCATAACTACAACTCCATAAAAGTAAGCGTCAATTTTTAAAATTGACAACCCATAATTTTAGAGTATAATATACCAAAATTCGAAGAAGAATATTCATAAATCAATGAGGCAATTAAATATTTCCTGTTCATTTTGTAAATAAACCCAAACGTTGCATTAACAAGGAGGCAGAAATGCTGAAAACCCCTGCAAATCGACAAGATTTTATTCTGATACACGTGACCGTAGATTTCACCTTTTGTGTATTCCTGAAA
>JBGQMP010000042.1:0-8679 GCA_041500685.1 Thermodesulfovibrionia bacterium
GTTTTTTAATAACGATCGTCCCTGTCATTGTTTTCATTTTGCAGGACTTTTGTAATAGACATATCTGTATTGATTATTTCCTTCGATGATAACAGTTGCTCTGATGTCGAAGCCAGCCTTTGTACTTCCTTTGTGACCAACAGCATCAATAGTGAATGTATTGGAGTCTCCATAAGTAACATATGGTACACTTTCCCCGGGAATTCCCACATCCCCGGCACTCTTAATGTTGTCATGCTCCCTGTAGCTTATGATTCCATCAGCAATCTCAGGGGTAATGCCCGGAATTGCCATTAAAACCTCTTTTGGTGCTGCATTTACATTAATTTTGGTCATCTTCAAATTCGAATTGACTGTTAAAAAATCTATAACGCCTTTCTTTTCCCCGTTCCCGTAAAGAATCTCAGATGTCATTCCTTTAACGAGCAGGAGTTCCTCAACAGTATCAAAGTTCGCATTCTTTGCCTTATAGGGGTTTGGCAGAGACATGTAATAGTCACTCTCAGCACCATTGAGATGGTATAAGTCATCTGGGTCCTTCCAGTCCAATATAGAATCCACGATTGTATTAACCTCTTCTTCCGGAACCCCTAAGTTTTTGAAAAGATTTCTTAAAATATCTGAGGTTGCATCAGTTATTGTGTTTATGTCTATCTTCCCTGACTCATCCGTAATGCTGACAGAGTATTCTCTCTCTCCCATCTGGCTCTTATAGGATGTGCCATCTATCTTCCATACCTCACGTCCTTCGAGGATAATGGTCTGGTTTTTATATACATTTCTATAGAAAAGTTCCATTATTCCTCTTTCTATACCTGCCTCAGCGAGGAATTTCTCTTCTGCTCTTTCCCTGAAAGATAAGGTGGAATAAGTTTCGGTCCTTGCCATAAAGGAAAAGGAAAAGACAAGGACCATCAGGATGGTTAATACCCATAATACCATGAGTAAGGCAATCCCTTTCTCTGATGGTATAGCCTTTCTTTTTCTTTTTGGATCATCCATGTGTCTTCTCATACTATATCCTACTCTTCTTCATCCCCCTCCGTCCCATCAAGTGGTTCTAAGGATGTTTGCATCGACTGTCTTATCCTGACAGGAATAATGATGGAAAGGTCTCTCTCCCCGGTGATGAGATGCACCTTTATCTTTTCCGGGATAGTGGAACTATCCGTCCATTGCTCTACCCAATTTCCTTCTTCCGCTGTAGGGTCTTTATAAAAATACTCGAAATAGATATTATCGAAGGCGTCTAAGAGCTTTGTCTCTCTACTACCCTCTACACCCACAATATTTTCGGATGCATATAAAACTGGCTTTCCGCTACCTTCTGATGAAACCCTGTATGTGACTATCACATAACCCTTCTGACCGCCCCAGATAGAGTAGTTTGTTGCAAATTGCAGGGAATCCTTTTCCCCGGTAAAATAATATTTTCTAACGCCTTCCTCATCATAGGTTAATGGGATTTGGGACTGGATCTGTGAATCAATGATATTGAAAGACGCTCGCATTCTTTCGAGGGATTCTATTTTTTTTTCGCCTGAATCAACAGAACGAAAACCGAGTCTCATGGCACCAACTAGAATTACAATAATAATCACGAGTAGTACGATAGAAATCATTAATTCAAGGAGAGTAAAACCCCTCTCATCAGTGTTGAACGTTGAACGTTGAAGCTTAAAGATTTTTAAGTTTTCCCTTTTCCCTTTTCCCTTTTCCCTTTTCATTTTTAAATCTGTTTATTGACAACTTTCATTGTCTTAAAGGTAAGAGACTTCTTTTTTGAGCCCTCTGTCCATTGCACTGTAAGAGCCACCTCTAATAGTCGGACCTGGAGGTTTTCTGTTCTGTCTTTTAATGTTTCCGTTATCGAAGCATCAAATCTAAAGCCGTCATCTGTTACCTCGCTCCATGATTTTTCTGAGAGATTCGAATCGTCAAGTATTTCCCCCATCTTTGCCTCTGCCTTTGTAACAGCTGATACATAATCCCCGGATATAGATAAGGCCCTCAGATTGGCAGAGAAGATCTGGAGTATTATGGTTATTGCAATACCTATTAGTGCAAGGGCCACAAGAATCTCAAGAAGGGTGAACCCCCTTTTACTGAAATTCAATGCTGCAGTGAAACGGTGAAACGGTGAAACGGTGAAACGGTACAATCTCCGTGTCTCCGTGTCTCCGTGTCTCCGTGTCATTTGATCACCACTGATCCGACTACAGGGTCTAACTGTATACTCACTGTTTTTTTGTTGGTGGACAACACAATTGTTCCGCCTTCCATACCACCGGTCGCACTAAATATAATGTGGTATTTCCCATTGCGAATCTCTCCTAACAACGGATCTATCACCTTGAAAGTAATACCAGAAGGGATGTTTTTATGAGCAATGCCTTCTATCCCATAATATCGGGAGTCAAGGTTTATGGTGATTGTCTGCGTTTCACCGTTTATGAGGGCGAGGTGTTTGGCATGCCTGATGGTTGCTGACATCTCTCTTGCTGTTGCATTAAGTCTGCTTGAAGGCAGGGTGTTGGCAAAAAAGATCGTAGAGAGCCCAAGAATAAGTGCAATGAAAAAGAGTACGATGATCAGTTCTAAGAGTGTAAAACCGCTATTGTTATCTTTGCGTTTTGCGTTTTGCATTTTTAGAAAGGAAGTTCTGTCATACTGAATATGGCCATGAGCATTGAGATGACAATAAAGCCAATAATCAGTCCCATTGCGAGAATGACTGCGGGCTCGAAAAGGCTCACGAATCTCTTAATAGCTACCTTTAGGCTTCTCTCGTATGTAGATGCGACCTTCAGAAGCATGCTGTCAAGCTGACCTGTTTCTTCCCCGACCTTGATCATGGATAACGCAAGGGGCGGAAAGACATTTGTATCAGAGAGTGGAACGGCTATTCCCTTCCCTTCCTTTGCGCCTTTTAAGACGCCATCAATCGCAGAAGCTATTACACGATTGCTTATAACATCCTTCGCATTGGTTAGCGCCTGAAGGAGTGGTACCCCGCTTTTGAGCAGTGTGCCAAGGGTTCTGCAGAAGCGGGCTGTCTCGAGCTTTTGTATAACATCACCCATCACCTTTAGTTTGAAGGTATCCCATCTGTATTTACCTGTATCCGATTTTATGGAGTTCTTAAAAATTATCCACCCAGTTATCATTGAGAGTAAGACAGCCCACCAGTATGATTTCATGCCATTACTGAAAGTGAGGATGATTTGTGTTGACAACGGTAATGAGCCTCCGAGCTCGGCAAAGATGGTAGAGAATTTTGGAAGAACGTAAGTAAGAAGAATAATGATGGATGCCCCACCTGCCACAGTCAATATTGCTGGATAGATCATTGCGGAAAAGACGTGTTCTTTTAATTCTTTCGTGGATTCGAGGAATTCACTTAGCTTATCCAGTACTACATCCAGTACCCCACCTGCCTCGCCAGCTTTTGTCATGTTTATATAGAGTCTCGGAAATACCCCGGGATGCCTTGCAAGGGCATCAGAAAAGGAGCTACCTTCTCTTATGGATTTAAGAATGGATTGAACTACGTTCTTCATCTCTTTGTTTTCGGATATCTCAGAGAGTATGTTGAGGCTCCTATCGAGGGGAAGTCCAGCACTTAAAAGTGCGGATAGCTCTGTTGTGAATGTCAGGAGGCCACCTTTTGATGACCTTAAGGTAAGCCTTTTTTTAATACCTTCTCTGGGCGCAGCGACTTTTAGGGGGATGATACCTGTATTTTTTAATATTTCAATAGCTGCTTTTTCGTCTGCCGCCTCAATGACCCCTTCCATAATGGTACCATCCAATGTGGTTGCCCTGTATGAAAAAATGGCCACCTACATCTCCTGTGTTACCCTGAGGATCTCGCTGAGTGTTGTTATCCCTGCTTTCACTTTTTCTGCACCATCCTCAAGCAAGGTTTTCATGCCATGCATCCTCGCAACTTCCCTTATCTGGTTTGAGTCAGCATTCCTCAGGATTAGTTTGCGTATATCATCATCGACAAAGAGAAGTTCGAATATCGCTATTCTTCCATAGTAGCCTGTAAAAGCGCATTTTTCACATCTTTTTCCTCTGTGAAGGGTTACATCACTCCCGATACCGAGGATGGTCAATTCTTCCTTGTCAAGAGTTGAGGGGTCTATTTCCTTACAACCGGGACAGATGACCCTGACAAGCCTCTGGGCAAGGATTCCCCTTACGGTAGAAGAGAGGAGAAAGTTCTCGACTCCCATATCGAGGAGCCTTGTTATTGCACTTGGAGCATCATTTGTATGTAATGTTGAGAATACGAGGTGTCCTGTAAGAGCTGATTGTATGGCTATCTCCGCAGTCTCGATGTCTCTAATCTCGCCGATCATTATGATATCAGGATCTTGCCTGACAACATGCCTTAGGGTGTTGGCAAAATTCAGACCTATCTGTGATTTTACCTGTATCTGGTTAACCCCTTTCAGCTGATACTCAACCGGGTCCTCAACGGTGATTATCTTTTTGTCAGGAGAATTTATTTTGTCCAGTGCACCATAGAGGGTCGTGGTCTTTCCACTTCCTGTAGGACCCGTAACAAGTATTATGCCATTCGGCTTTTTGATAAGCTGGTCAAAAGCTGAAAGTGTCTGTGGAAAGAATCCCAAGAGGTCAAGGTCTATAACGATGCTTTCCTTATCGAGGAGCCTCATCACGACACTTTCGCCATAGAGCACAGGAATTGTTGATACCCTGATATCTATCTCCTTTTCGCCTATTTTCAATCTGATGCGGCCGTCCTGTGGCAACCTCCTTTCGGCTATGTTCAGTTTTGCCATAATCTTGATCCTCGATACAATTGCTGCCTGGAGTTTTTTCGGTACCGATTCTATATCTTGGAGTACGCCGTCTATGCGATATCTGACTTTCAATTCATCCTCAAAGGGCTCTACATGTATATCGCTTGCCCTGCTCTCAACAGCCCTGGTTATGAAGAGGTTAACAAGCTTTATGATGGGAGCCTCTGAGGCTAAATCCTTAAGATATCCTATGTCTTCTTCCTCTTCTCTCAGGAATTCAAGGCCTCTTTCACCTATGTCTTCGATGATCCTGTTTATATTCTGGGATTCTTGGCCGTAGAATCGGGACATGTATTCGTCCAGTACTGCTGTGTCACTGACATATACCATGATATCTGCTGATGTTGCTACCCTGAGGGCGTCTATTGTTGCCTTATCCTCGGGGTTTGCCATTAAAACCTTCAATATACTATTCTTAAGCTCTAAAGGGATGACCCTGTTTTCACGAATAAAGCGGGATGATATACCTTCAAGGACGATGGGGACTTTCGGCAGGTCCTCAGGTTTCAGGTAATGTATTTCTTTAATCAAATACAGCTCCTTAAAAATTATAACACAATTATTTTCCTTTCGTCCGCAGTCCTAAAAGCCAGTTCAGGGTTTTTGTCAAACCAGCTCTGAGGTCATATTCTGGAGTCCAGCCAAAATGTTTTTTTGCCTTTTTGGTGTCAAGGCAGCTTCTTCGGATATCACCTGGCCTGGCAGGACCTTTTTGAGGTTTGTTATAGATGGGTTTTTTTGCGTAACCGTAATCCCTCATCAGGTTGAGAATATTACGATACAGGTCGGTTGTTACAGTCCCAACACCTGTGCCTATATTGAAGGTCTCTCCTGAACCTCTCTCGATGGCAAGGAGATTTGCTCTTGCTACGTCTTCCACATAGCAATAATCTCTCATCATTCCCTTGGAATCCCCTTTATGGTGGTAGATAGTAGGAACTTCACCCTTCAGAAGCTTCTCCATAAAGATGGCCACGACACCTGCCTCTCCTTGGGGTACCTGTCTCGGCCCGTAAATGTTGCCATATCGAAGAACAGTGTAATCAAGGCCAAAATTGTTCCTATAAGAATTCAAGTAGTGCTCCGAGGCAAATTTACTAATGGCATAGGGAGAGGTAGGGAAAGGTGGATATTCTTCGGGTGTGGGAATATTTTCTGCCTCCCCATATATTGCTCCGCCAGAAGAACTGAATATTATTTTTCTGGTGCCAAATTTCACTGAGCACATGAGAAGATTGATAAGGCCTAATATGTTAACGTCAGCATCAAATAGTGGGTTTTCCACAGAAGCAGGTACAGAGATTTGGGCAGCGTGATGGTTAACAATTTCTGGTCTTTCGATTTCAAAAACCTTCTTTAAGAGCTCCGACCTAATATCCAAGAGATAAAACCTTGCTGAAGAATTAAGGTTCTGCCTTTTACCACCTACAAGATTATCGATTACAATAACCTCGTGACCTTCTGCAACATAGCTATCAACAACATGAGAACCTATAAAGCCAGCCCCACCCGTTACCAATATCCTCATTATCCCACCTCCATGTCCCTGAATGCAGGTCAATTTGTCTATTTTCTTCATTTTATAATAGATAGTAGGAGAGGGAGATGTCAAAACACTTATATATTGCATTATAATTAGGAAGTGATAAAAGTTCATCCAAGTAAGAAATCGGCAAAGAGGGAAAGGGGTAATTTATGAAGGCAATAATCCTTGCGGGTGGATCTGGTACAAGGCTATGGCCATTGTCCAGAAAGAATTATCCAAAACAGTTCTTGAAACTGAATGGAAGCAAGTCTCTTCTCCAGCAGACAGTAGAAAGATTGATGGGTGCACTATTGCCTAATGACATAATTATCATGACTAACAATGAATACAAATTCCATGTTAAATCTGAACTAAACTCTTTACCCATCACCTGCTCATCGCCAATTACTCACATGATACTTGAGCCTGAGAGCAGAAATACAGCTCCGGCAATTGCACTCGGGGTTAAATATTGCATCGAGAAACTCGGGTGTATGGAAGATGATGTCCTGTTCATTTCCCCCTGTGATCACATAATCAAACCCAACGAGCAGTTCAGGACATATTTAAGGCAGGCTGAGGAGATGGCTAAAGAGGGGCATATAGTAACCTTTGGTGTTAAGCCAACACGTCCTGAGACAGGGTATGGATATATAAAAAGGGGCGAGAGATTAAAAGTATTTGGTAATGGGGCAGAAGGCTATAGGGTAGAGAGGTTTATAGAGAAGCCGGATGAAGAGACTGCAAAGCAATATGTAAAAGAGGGCATTTACTATTGGAACTCCGGGATTTTTGCCTTCAAAGTGGGTCTTATAAAAGAAGAATTTATGAATCATGCCCCTGAAATAGGAAAGGCCCTTGATATGAGTTTTGATGACTTTAGGAAAAGATTTGCTGAGATGCCAAACATTTCTATTGATTATGCCATATTGGAGAGGTCAGACAAAGTGGCGACACTCCCGATGGAGATTTACTGGAATGACATAGGTTGCTGGGATGCATTATTTGAAATTTTGGATAAAGATGAAAATGGCAATGTAAAGACAGGTGATGTTATTACCATGGACACAAAGGAAACCATGATAATCGGTGACAAGAGATTAATAGCTACCATTGGCCTGCAGGACTGCCTTGTAGTAGAAACAGATGATGCCATATTGATAGCAAAAAGGGGGCATACACAGAAGGTGAAGGAGATTGTGGAGAGGCTTATGATGGAAAATCGCAAAGAGGTGTCTGAACATGTAACCACCTATAGACCCTGGGGCAGTTACACTGTTTTAGAAGAAGGGGAAAGGTATAAGATTAAAAGAGTTGTAGTAAACCCAGGAGAAAGGTTAAGCCTTCAGAAGCATTATCACAGGTCTGAGCACTGGGTGGTTGTGAAAGGAACCGCAAAGGTTAAGATTGGAGAGAAAGAGGTTTTTACCCATGAGAATGAATCAGCCTATGTGCCAAAATCAACCCTTCACAGGCTCGAAAACCCCGGAAAAGTTCCACTGGAGATAATCGAAGTACAGAATGGGGAGTATGTGGGGGAGGATGACATCGTGAGGATCGAGGATCATTATGGAAGGTTGGAAGGATGAGTGAATAGGCATAATTTTTGCTCTAATCTAGGAGGCTTGAGTTTATAATGTTATTGCAGAATGAGGTGTTACGCGATATATACAAAACCCAGGAATGAGGATAGCGTTGCCTTCCAACCTGAAGAAACAGGAATTAAAGTTTTAAACCCCAGAATCAAATCAAAGAAATATCGGTGTAGTAAACTCATTGGAGATTACGTACAGATGGATATGTGATCAATTGATGAAATCTGGCCGGGTGGAAGATTAAAAACATAATCAAATAAAGATATAAACTTGATTAACGCTATAAACTCACAAGAGGAGGATTAAATGAAAAGAATTCTTGTAACAGGCGGCGGAGGTTTTATTGGGAGTCATCTTTGCGAAGGGTTACTCAATGAAGGGGAAGAGGTATTATGTGTGGATAATTTTTTTACAGGGGCAAAGAGTAACATAGCACGTCTCATAAACAATCCCTATTTTGAGGTCTTAAGACATGATATAACCTTTCCTCTCTTTGTAGAGGTTGATGAAATACATAACCTTGCCTGCCCTGCCTCTCCGATCCATTATCAGTTTGACCCTGTCCAAACCATTAAGACTGCTGTCCACGGTGCAATAAACATGCTTGGTCTTGCAAAAAGACTCAAGATAAAGATCCTTCAGGCCTCTACATCAGAGGTCTATGGTAATCCCTCTATCCATCCACAACCTGAAAGTTACTGGGGTAGTGTGAATCCCATTGGTA
>JBGQMP010000043.1:0-8602 GCA_041500685.1 Thermodesulfovibrionia bacterium
TGCCCTCTCAGAAGTCGATTGTCTAAAAGGGCATATTATCCATTGTTGAAAAAAAGAGACACAAAAATGCGAGTAACCCATGCATATGATTTTTATGGTATTATTTGTTTCCATGGAAAAAAGGCTTCAAAAGATTCTCTCTGAGATAGGAATTGCAGCCAGGAGGAAGGCTGAGGAACTCATCTTTGAGGGGAGAGTGACTGTCAATGGGAAGGTTGCGACTATCGGAATGAAGGCAGATCCTTCAAGAGATTATATTAAGGTTAACGGAAAGCTTATTACAGGACTTAGTAAGGAGGTACAGAAGGTCTATATTATGATCAACAAACCAAGAGGAGTCGTAACGACCTTGTTTGACCCGGAGGGAAGACCTACTGTAAAGGATTTTTTGAAAGGTGTAAAATATAGAGTATTTCCTGTGGGAAGACTTGATTATGACTCTGAGGGACTTCTCTTGTTGACAAACGATGGGGATTTTGCCCATGCAGTTTTGCATCCGTCAAAGAAAACATCAAAGACGTATCTTGTAAAAGTAAAAGGCATAATCGGGGAAGATAAAATTGAAAGTTTGAGGCATGGTGTGAGGCTTAAGGACGGAATAACCTTACCTGCTCATGTAAAAAGAGTAAGACAGTCAGAGAAAAACTCATGGATTAAAATTACTATCCATGAAGGTAGAAAAAGACAAGTTAGAAGAATGCTTGAAGGTGTTGGTTTTCCTGTTATAACTCTGAGAAGAGTTAGCATTAACGGGCTTACAATGAGGGGCCTGAAGTCAGGGAAGTTAAGATACCTGACCCCTGAGGAACTCCAACTCATCAAAAGGGAAATAGGTGAGATAAAACAAGGGATGTCAGCTAACAATTAAAACATGACAATAAACAGGAATTATATGATTCGTGATAAAGGTTGCGGTGAGATAAAAGAATCAGATATTGGAAGAAATATGGCCCTCTGCGGATGGGTTTTCAGACGGAGAGATCATGGAGGACTCATATTTGTGGATCTGCGTGACAGAAGTGGAATCTTACAAGTGGTCTTTAGCCCTGAAAAATCACCAAAGACACACGAACTCGCACATGAACTGAGAATCGAATATGTAGTCTCTGTAACAGGCGAGATCAGAAAAAGGCCTGAGGGTACAGAAAATCCTCATATTCCAACAGGCAAAGTTGAGATGTATGCAACCTCACTCGAAATCTTAAACAAGGCAGCACCTTTGCCCTTCAGTATTGAAGATGCCGGCAATGCCTCAGAAGCACTGAGGCTCAAATACAGGTATCTTGATTTAAGAAGGCCGGAAATGCAGAGAAATTTAATGATAAGACATAAGGCGACCAAGGTTATCAGGGACTATCTTGATGAGAAAGGATTTCTCGAGATTGAGACACCTGTCCTCACGAAATCTACCCCTGAAGGCGCACGAGACTATCTCGTACCGAGCCGTCTGAATCCAGGGTTTTTTTATGCTTTGCCTCAGTCACCACAGCTCTTCAAACAGATATTGATGGTTTCTGGCTTTGAGAAGTATTTCCAGATTGTGAAGTGTTTTAGAGATGAAGATCTACGAGCAGACCGACAGCCTGAATTCACACAGGTTGACCTTGAGATATCTTTTGTAGATAGGGAGAATGTTATAGATGTCATAGAGGGCATGATGAAAAGGCTCTTCAGGGATGTCCTCGAAGTCGAGATCAAGATACCTTTTGAAAGATTGAGCTTTCATGAATCTCTGGAACGGTTCGGCAGTGATAAGCCCGATTTGAGATTTAATCTTGAACTCAAGGACATGGCTGACCTGTCAGGGAAAGGTTCATTCCGCGTATTTCTCGAAACCCTTCACGCTGGTGGAAGGGTTAAAGCGATTAATGGAAAAGGCTTGGCAGCTCTTTCGAGGAAAGAGATAGATTTGCTCACAGAAGAAGCTGTGTCTTTTGGTGCAAAGGGACTTGCATGGATAAAAGTGAAAAATGGTTTTGAATCTCCCATAGCAAAGTTTTTCAATGAAGAGATAATGAAAGAAATGGCTAAGAGACTTGAGGCAAAAGAAGGGGATTTGATGCTCTTTGTTGCTGATGAGGAGAAGATTGTTCACGATGTCTTAGGCAGGATGAGAATTGAACTTGGAAGGAGATTGAATCTGATAAGGTCGGGATATAAGTTTGTCTGGATTACAGATTTCCCGCTCTTTGAATGGAATAAGGATGAAAACCGGTTCGAAGCAATGCACCATCCTTTTACTTCACCGATGGACGAGGATATAGATAAGCTCTTCTCGGTAAATATCGCTAACCTTAAGCCTGAAACCTCTGATTTCAGACTTTTAACGGAGGTAAAAGCAAAAGCATATGATATTGTTCTCAATGGCTATGAAATAGGAGGCGGGAGCATCCGTATCCATAGACGTATTCTCCAGAGAAAGATGTTCGAGATTCTTGGGATATCAGAAGAAGAGGGGAGGATAAAGTTCGGTTTCTTGTTGGATGCCTTTGAATATGGTGCACCTCCCCATGGAGGAATAGCACTCGGGCTTGATAGGCTTGTAATGATTATGGTTGGTGCAACATCTATCAGGGATGTAATTGCCTTTCCGAAGACTCAGAAGGCATCATGTCTTATGAGTGGCACTCCGTCAGAAGTCACGCCAAAACAACTGAAAGAGCTTTCTATAAAAACAGATCTGCCTTAGAACGTCTCTGGGCAACGGTTACGATGCCCGTTTCGTCCAACGGCTACGCCATTCGGTTTTTCACGCTGCCGTTACACGTGACCGATACGGGCTTCGTTGCCTCAGCCGTCAGACGAACAAGCAGTATTGTTTAGGATTTAGATTTTGAATTCAGTGCTTCGAATTTAGAATTTCTTTATATCCTCAAGATAGGAATCGTAGTTGCGTTTTGTTTCTGCTATGCTATCTCCACCGAATTTTTCGAGGCAGGCACCTGCAATAACCAGAGCAATCATCGCCTCTCCGATTACTCCTGCTGCAGGTACTGCACATATGTCCGAACGTTCATATGCTGCTTCTACCGGCTCTTTTGTTATCATGTCAACAGATTGGAGAGGTCTCTTTAAAGTCGGTATGGGTTTCATTGCTGCCCTTATCATTATGGGCATCCCGTTCGTCATGCCGCCCTCTATCCCACCAGCATTGTTGGTTTTTCTATAGAAACCTCCTGACTCCTGACTATAAAATATTTCATCCATCACTTGTGAACCGAAGTTTCTTGCTATCTTAAAACCGAGACCAATCTCAACTCCTTTTATTGCCTGTATGCCCATGAGTGCCTGTGCGAGCCTTCCATCCAGTCTTTTGTCCCATTGGATGTGGCTTCCAAGACCTACGGGAGCACCCGTTACGAAGACCTCAAATACTCCTCCGAGGGAATTTCCTTCTTTGGTTGCCTTGTCTACCAGCTCGATCATCTTTTCTGAAGTCTCTTTATCCGGACACCTAACAGATGACCTCTCAGCCTTTTCGAACAGAGATAACAGTACCTTTTCTGGACTTTGAAGTTTGTACTTTGTGCTTTGTACTTTGATTTTGCCTATCTGGATGACATAGCTTCCAATCTTAATACCAAATTCCGAAAGAAACCTTTTTGCAATTGCACCAAGGGCAACTCGTATTGCCGTTTCCCTTGCACTTGAGCGTTCAAGGATATTTCTTAAATCATGCTGACCATACTTTATGGCACCTGCTAAGTCTGCATGGCCAGGGCGTGGACAGGTAACGGCTTCAATTCTTGGGTCATGGCTTTCCGAACTCTTCTGCCCCAGACTGACGAACTCTGAAGACATTACTCCCTGCCAGTTCTTCCAGTCTTTATTTTCAATGAAAAGGGTTATGGGAGAGCCTATTGTCTTCCCCCATCTCACTCCCGAAAGGATCTCAGCATGGTCAGACTCTATCTTCATCCGAGCACCGCGACCATGACCTGATTGTCTTCTTTTGAGGTCTCTGTCAATATAATCAGCAGAAAGAGGAAGCCCTGAGGGAATGCCTTCAAGAATCCCTATAAGAGCCTTCCCGTGGGATTCGCCAGAGGTAAGAAATCGGAGGTAGGACATAATGTTCGTTTTACTCTAAAAAATTGCCTTCAGGTATTGATAATCTTTGCGTTCAGTTCATCCACTAAACTACGCGCATTTAATTACAACTGGAGATTTCATATTGTTTTTTCCAAAACCCTCGGCGTAATGAATATCAAGAGCTCGGTTGTTTCTTCAGTAGTCCCTTTGCTCTTAAATAACCATCCAAGAATAGGGATATTCATCAAACCTGGCACACCTGAAGTATTTTCCTTCTCTGTCTTCTTTAAGAGTCCACCAATAACGATAGTCTCTCCAGTCTGCACAAGAACTTTTGTATTTCCCTCTATTTTAGAAGTAACAGGAACCGGACTACCGCCAATTGAGGTTTCACGTATGATATCTTCCTTTTTCACAAAAATTAACGTAGTGACAGCTCCGGAGGGGGTTATATGGGGTGTTACCTCTATGAGAATAACAATATCTTTATATTCAACTGATATCTGACCTGATTGTACGTCGACTTTAGGAAAAGGTACACTCTGTCCCTGCATTATTGAAGCTTTTTCATTATCTGTAGTAACGACACGTGGATTAGAAATTATCTTACTCTTCTCAAGTCTCTCAAGTGCAGAGAGCTGCAGATCAAGCCCCATCGTCCTTGTAGGATCCAGAATTCCGATAGCAAATCCAGCACCAGCACCAGCGCCCGCCCCACTTGCTGGAAAGTCAACCATGAAGTTCTTCCCTGTAAAGGCTCCTGCAGGTGTAATCTTACCTAGGTTTACGTTCCCCTGAAATGGTTTACTTCCTGCTGCGTGGGCTACTCCCCATTGAATTCCCAAAGCGCTGACATCTGATGTATTCACCTCAACAAGCCTTGCCTCTATCATTACCTGGGGTGTTGGTGTATCAAGGGTTGAAAGGAGATTTTCGATTTGCTGGAAAACTGCTGCTACATCATTAACAGCCAGAGAGCTTGTCCTTTTATCAATACTAATATTTCCTCTTGATGAAAGTATCTTTGCATCTTTTATGGACTTCTCTATATTTGAGACATCGGCATAGTTGATGTGAAATATCTTGGTCTCTAATGGCACTGCCTTTACCTCAGCCTCTTTAGCTCTGGCCGCATCTTCACTCTCCCTTGCAAGGGCTGTATAGGGTGCGATCCTTATAATATTATTTTCTACAGACTTGCCAAGGCTAAAAGTCTTCAATATTATGTCGAGTGCTTGATCCCAAGGCACATTAATCAGCTTCATTGTTAGTTTGCCCTTAACTTCAGGACTCACGACGATGTTATAACCACTGATATCAGCAAGTAACCTAAATATCGGAACGATATCAGCATCTTGAAAATCAAGAGATATCTTTTTGCCGGTATATTTACCTTCTGAACGCAGCATGGATTCTGCGGCCTCTATCTTTTCTTCAGACTTCTGAGCAATTGGTACTGATGGGGTTGTCGATAAGGCTACGACAATGGTGTCTACGATTGTTGTGACATCAAAATCTGTTTTTTCTTTGAGATCGAGGACTAATCGTATCTTGTTATCATGCTTCCCCGACCTTATACCTTTCAATGGTGATACCACCGTCGCTGGAACCTGAGCTTTCATATCTACATCAGGAACGTCTATGACGATACGATTTTCTAAAGGTAAAACACTTGGATTCATAGATCCATTACCTTTAATAAGGACCTTAACGATATTATCTGACTTTTCGAAAGAGATACTGGTTATCTCTGAAGCCTTTGGAAGCAGTTTCTCTTCAGGCATAACAGGTTCGGGTTCTTTTATTTCTGATACCTCTTCCTTTGCTTTCATTACTTCTGCTTTTGTAACTTCTTTAGAGGATTCTTCTTTTATTCTGATTTTCAGTTCATTGTTTTTATACTCTGGTTCAGCTGTAGTAGGTGTCTGAAGCAGAATCTCGAGCCTTGTCATAAAAGGTGACTCAATCTGGTAGGGCACTATCTCAGTTATACCAGCTTTATTGGAAACGATCTTCATATTAAAAGCACCCGTGTTAACATCGAGAAGCTCAACGACCACTTTGTAAGGGTCCTCTGGCCTATACATGGTGTAACTAAAAGGTTTACTAACCTTTATTGTTACTGAATAATCCTGAAGATCTATGCCGGTTATTGCCGGAGCTTCTTCAGGCTGTATAGATTCTTTAACATTCCCAGTTGTTGCGCAACCATAGAGAGCAAAAAGCAGAGAGCATAGCATCATAAAGCATAAAAAAAATGATCTAAAGTATTGCAATTTGTTTTTTGTTCTTTGCCCTTCGCTCTTGGCTTTTCGCTTCTTTCCCTTAATTATGAGTTTCATCCTCCCTCCTCTTTACGGAGTTTCAATATTGAATCCTTTTGTTTAAGATCGCCTTTATAGTCTTTAATATACTCCCTGATAACTACCATATCTTTTGTTATTTTCTGAACCTTTCCTCCATAGAGCCCTAACTTCATCCCTTCCGTAATCGTATAGGATTTTTTATCAGGCAACATTATGAGAGCATAATACTTCTGATTATCCCATGCGATTGCCAAAAGATTTATCTCATCGACACTGTAGCTTTCAAAAGGAGCCGAGCCCTTCTTCCTTTCCGGCTTCTGTTTTAATATCGTTACGAGGGAAAAGAAAGGATCTCTTTTCCCTTTTGGGTCATATACATATATTTCCTGCTCGGCCTTTTTTGTCTCTTCAGGGCTCTTTACTTCTCGTGTTGGTGAAAGGGGTTTCACCTGCCCTGCCACCGGTTTTTTTACAGGAGCCTGTTCTTTACCGCAGCCTGCAGAGGGCAATAAAAATAAAAGTACGATGAGGCAGCAGGTTATCTTCCTCATGTCTTCTTGCCTTTTTTCTGAGTCTCTTTTTCAGTTTGTTGTTGAGAGATTTCTTCCTCTGGGATTGCCGAGAATGTTGTCGCAGTAAAGGTTACCTTAAGTATAGCACTATCTCTCCCCGGTTTTGGATCGCTAAGTTTTATCTCAGAAATGTTTACTATTCTGTTAAGCCTTGTGAGGCTGCTATAGAAATAACCCAGATTATGGTAGCTACCTGAAAGTTCAACCTTTACCGGTATCTCATAGACTATACCGCTTGCATGGGTCTTTTTCTGTTCCGGTTTCCAAAGTAATATACGGAGCCCAGATCTAATGCCGAGGTCTGAAACCTGTTTCAAGAGATCTGATACCTCTTTTTCTTCGGGTAGTTGTTCTTTTAACTCATTAAGCCTTTTCCTGAGCCTTTGGTTTTCTGCAATAAGCTCTATAAGTTTTTCTGCTTTTGCCTCACTTTTTGCTATCTCATTTTCTTGAACTTGAATTTTGCTATCTAAAGACTTGATCTCTTTACTTTTGGGTAAAATGACAATGAGAGTAACAGCTACAGCGATCACCAGTGCAGGCAAAATGGAGATTATCGTTTTAACATATGTAGGCAATATTTTAATATCAATCTTTACAGCCATATTACACTTTCACTTTGAATGTTAATTTAAACATATAGAGAGGAGTATTTTCTATATTTGTGCTTTTGGATTCTTGCAGGTATACCTCAGTAAATATCTGAGAATTCTTCATATTATCCACATATGTAACAATATCGGAGTTTGCAAAAGCATAACCTTCCATACTTACGTTCCCCCCGGAAACTGTCATCTCATGAAGCCAGACACCATCGGGAAGGAGGTTATTAGCTTCATCAAGGAGTCTCACCGGCATGCTCTGGTTCTTTCTTAGTTGTTCGATAATGCTATTCCTCTGCTCGATAGTCTTGTTAAGCTGTTCAAAATTTTCGACTTCTTTTATTTTCTGCTTGAGCTCTACTATCTTACTTTCATTGTTTTTGAAAAAAGTTCTTTTCTTGGAAAGGCGGGAATTGAAAAAAAAGGCAAGATTTGCCATTACTATAATCGTAATAATGGTGATTATCACCATAGTGACAATAAATGACGGTATCGGCTTAGGTTTTTTCTTCCGCTTTACAGGTAAAAGATTGACCTTTATCATCAGTCACCCGGTCTCCTAAGGGCCAGTCCCGTTGCAACGGCCGCTATCGGGGCAATTTCCTCTATATAGCTTAAATCAAAACGTTTAGATATTTTGATGTTTTTAAAGGGCTCTATAACCTTTGTCTCTATACCTATCTTATCTGCGAAAAGTCTCGGGAAATCCTTTATGAGTGCACATCCTCCACTCAATATAACCTCTTGAATGTCCTGATGTAATTCAGTACTCCTGTAGAACTCGAATGAACGATTAACATCTCCAATGATCTCATCTGATGCTGATTCTATTACTGAAAAGGCATCTTCAGAGGATACATTTTCAATCGGTTCTCCCCTCTTGAGTCTTTCTGCATTTTCGTATGTAAGATTAAATTCCCTCTGAAGGGCCTCTGTATGGAGATTGCTGCCGACTGCACTGTCTCTCATAAAGACAGAGATACCTCCCTTAAGGACATTCATGTTTATTGTGCTTGCCCCGATATTCACAATGGCTATATTTTTTTCAGGTTCAATCTCATAATTAATCTCATACATATTTTCAAGGGCA
>JBGQMP010000044.1:0-8533 GCA_041500685.1 Thermodesulfovibrionia bacterium
TGCACTTCCCGAAGATGTTTTCTTCACCTTCAATGCAGAGCCTATAGCAGCAGCATCTTTAGGACAGGTACACGAGGCGGTTTTAAAGGATGGTCAAAAAGTAGCGGTAAAGATACAGTATCCTGATATCGAGAAGATAATAGAGACAGACATCAGGATGCTCAAGGCAGTCATAACATTACTGAAGGGTAAATTCGGACGTATAAACTTTGGCATGCTGCATGAGGAATTTTCGCGCATTTTGAGGGCTGAGCTTAACTATCTTGAGGAAGGGAAAAATGCTGAGAGGTTCAGTCAAAACTTCGAAGGAGATGAGAGAGTTATTTTCCCGAAGGTCTACTGGGAATACACTACCAGACATGTCTTAACACTTGAGTTTGTTGATGGCATTAAGATTACCGAATATGACTCTCTGAAATCAGCGGGAATAAACTCTGAAGAGGTAGCTACACTCCTTGGAGAAGTATACTCGAGGATGATTTATCTGCATGGTTTTTTTCATGGAGACCCCCATCCAGGTAACATCCATGTACAGCATGGTCCGAAGCTTGTATTTGTTGATTTCGGAATAGTTCAGGCCATCCCAGAGAGAATAAAAAGAGAATTGCGGAGGTTTGCAAATGCGATTGTCGAGAGGAATCCAGAGGATGCTGTTGATGCAGTGAGAAAAATGGGCTTTATACTCGAGGGTGCAGACTTCAGGGCAATCATCGATTTTGCGCAATCACTGATGGATAAATACCGGGATATAACACCAAGAGAACTTAAGAAACTTACGATTAACGATATCTGGAAGGAGATTGAGAATGTCATAGAGGTTCTTGACTTCATACAGATACCCAACAACTTCATTCTCCTCGGGAGGACAATTGGGATTTTAAACGGTATATCCTACAGGCTAAACCCGGAAGTCAATATAATAGAAATAGGCACTCCCTTCATAAAGGAATTTCTGAAGGGTGGAACAAGAGAGCAAGTCGAATCGATTCTAAAGGAGTTGAAAGATACAGGCATAAAACTCTGGAGGATACCATCGTTGATAGAGGAATTTTTTCACAGGGCAAACAGGGGTGATTTGGTGGTCAGGATGTCCCATTCTGACACAGAAAAGATAACAGAACAGTTTACATCTATAACCAGAATCATGATGCTGGTAATCCTCACCGTGACTATGGCAGTAGCAGCACTCTTTTTTGAGATGATTCATCAGAGGATTATCGCCATAGTTGCAGCTGCCACATCCATAGCACTTGGAATCATATCCGTATTGAGATTGATAAGAAAATAATGTATAACCATCTCACGCAAGAAACCATCCATCACGACCCAGCTATGTTTTATCAGGTGACCCGTCATATAGAGGAGATCTTTCATAACCAGGGACATAAACTCCAAAGGGTAAAGGAGATTGCTCAAAGGGTAAAGAAAGGAATCGAGAAGATAAGTCTCTTTATCCAGCAGAGTACAGAAGCTGTCTGTCCAGATTGTAAGGATGTTTGCTGTATCAATAAACATGGTTATTATAACTATGAGGATCTTGTCTATATCCACGCACTTGGTCTCAAACCACCTGACTATGATTTTGGGAAAAAAGATTCGACACCATGTCAGTTTCTCTCTGAAAAAGGTTGTGTCATGGACCGTTCAGTTCGGCCATCTGGCTGCAACTGGTATTTCTGTGGATCCCTTTTTGACCACATGGAGGGGAGACCAGTGTATGGTAAATTTGATAGCGATCTGACAGATATAGCTGACCTCTGGCTTGGGTTGATGGATGAATTTGCCAGAGTAGTTAAGGGGATGGAAGCAGTAGAATAAAGTGGTTGATCTTATGGAGCAAATCTATTCATAAGCTTAGCATTTGTTCCGTCACTGACTCACTGATGAATCGCATCTCCAGCATCTTGCCATTTAGGACTCGTCGCCTTAAAAGGTTTCCAGGCAACAATTTCATCTAACGGTTCGAGGCTAAAAGGAGTGCGATAATATTTGCGTGACAATCTTTTAGCATGTGTTACCCCTCTGTTATGGGCAGGCTGTTTTACCATGCTTTAATTTTTAAATTTTCAATTGCGTTAAAATGAGGATCTTTAGTGACCAATGTAAGATCGTATTGTTGAGCAATCGCTGCAATCCATATATCATTTTCTGGGGTTGGTTGCCCTTTATCTTTTAAATGGCTCTTTATATCCCCGTATCTCTTGGCTGTTTTTGTATTGCATGAAAGCACGGCATTGTTGAGTGCAAATTCATCTATACGAATAATATTTTCTTGAACTTTTACCGATTTGTAAGCTCCAAAATATAGTTCTCCGATAGCAATGCATGGAACAAACACTTCTACTGCATTAGGAATACGCTCATGAATCTGAGGGTCTTTAGCAAAAAGGGCGATTATTATATTTGTATCGAGAAGGAATCTACCATTCACTTATGTCTACCTTCTCGCAGTTTTCCTCGATCGCTTTTGCCATTAGGTTCAAATCATCAGCAGAAATGGCTCCTTCAAATCGTAAAAGATATTTTCCTTCAACTCCTTTGGGAATCAAAGCTTTAGCAAAATCAAGAACACGAAGCTGAAGTTCGTAAGGAAGTTTATCAAGTTGAGAGATGAGACTATCTTTTATGGATGAAGTTGTCATAAATCCACCTCCCTACATACTAAGTTTAACATGGCCGCAAAATTATATGGCATATAAAAATTGATAGGACGAAACCTTTGGGCGTTTAACCTCAAGCATTCTGTTGTCTGTCCGCTGCGGACAATCGTAATGTAAAATGAAATTTGAAGGTTTGACCCTCACTCAGTATTTCAACTATTCTCTACAAATGAGCGAGTGTCGTTGTTTGCCGTGTTAGCTGCCGTTGCCGCTGATGTCATTTTTGTTGCGAACTAAATATACTCTGCGATGAATTCTGTAATGAATTGGATATCAAGTGCTTTTCCTTCGCTTACATAGATGTGCATTATGCCAACATGTTGGAGTTCCTCTTCTATCTCATCGAAACCAAAAGGGAAGGGTGCAATACGCTGTTCTCTTGCTATCGCGTTACTGCGATTGATGAGTAGATGCCAAGTGCCGTACGGGCTCTCTTTATTTTCCAACAGCAGGAAATTAAATCCGCGTCCATCATCAGCTTTAAGGTTCCCCCACGCCAACAAAGGTTGTCCTCGGTACGTAGGAAGACGGAGTTCCTTTGTGCGTGATCGCATTCCGTAATCGTCACGAACTCTTTCCCGATAGAAATCCTCCCTGATAATCGGCCTGACTTCAAGGTGTAGTTGTTTGTGTGATGACGTGGTAATCTTGGCAGTCATTGAGTGATTGGTTGTTGCAATGGTATTCTTAGCGCCTGCATACTTGGAGTTTACCTCGTCCAAGAAGGCCCTTATTGGTTCAAGGATTTCATTGTTGAATTGATAAGTAATCAGCGCCTTCAGGTTCTTGATCTCCTGATTCCTCTTTTCGATTGCGAGTTGTTGTTCTCTCGCCTTTTCATCTACCTCCATCCGCTTCTTCAGAACCCTTTCAACAAGAGCGGAGTCTGATTTAGTAGGGGTATGATCTTTGGCTAGGAAATTTCGTATCTCGAGCCATGTTTGGAAACGGGCTTCCGATTTCTTCTCAATCATCTTGCCAATTGTCTGCGAGATGATTGGTGACAGACTTTTATTCAAAGCGTCGGGTCGCGTCGGATTCTGATAAAAGTGAGCATCCTGCCAACTTCTGATATCGCCCTTTGACACCGTAAGCGGATGTTTGAGGGTTGCCAGCTCGTAGAAGACAATTCCCATAGAGTAGATATCCATTAAGATCGTGTTCTTTTCGAGCCTCCATGCTTCTGGGGCCATGTAGGGTAGACAACCAATTCCCTTAAACGTGGATGTTCTGGTTGCCTCGGTGACAATCTTTGAGAGTCCAAAATCTGAAATCTTCGCTGTGCCAGATGCAAGCAGAATATTGTCAGGCTTGATGTCCCTGTGTACCAATATGGCATTTATAGCTTCCATCCCGTCAATTAGTTGTGCGAACAATTGCTTGAGTTCGTCGTTTGAGAGAAATTGCGCGTTAGTGCTTCTCGATTCGATTAACTGAAGCAGTGTGCCTCCGTCGGCAAGCTCCATAATTATGTAAGGCGGTAGGCCGGGCAATGAGGAGCCATCATGGAAGTGGAGATACCAGATTACATTTTCATGGGTAATTGTAGTTGCAAGGTTTCCTTCGTTGATAAACGCCTTAAGGGCTGTCTGGTCTGCGAATGGTGTCTGGAGGGTTTTCACAGCCCATAGTGAGCCGTCAGATTTCTTGCGAGCCTCGTATACATTGCCAAAACTTCCAGCACCAATGAATCGAGTGATCTCGTACTCACTGCGACTCTGATCGTATACAAGGCTACCGATTAGAATTACCATGTTTGTCCTCTATCGCGGCAATGGCAGCTAACGGTTCCGTTGCAAAAGAAGCCTGAAAGGTTTGGACGTTAGTCTTTTGCAACGTGTTAGTTGCAGTGCCGTGCCGATTGTATTGCTTGAGTAAAAGTAGGATGTTACCGATTCGAGGCTTTTTCAAAGAGAGAGTATTGATATTGTTTCTCTTGTTCTTTTCTGTCTTTTGCAAAAAAGACATCCCACTTTTCTCTCGTCATATTTTGCGAAATGTCATCTGGTAAATTACTCAGTAATCTTCTTGCATTTTCAAAGCCGAGATGGTCGGCTACTTTGAAAAGATTGATACGCATTAGTACGTCTTTAGTGTATGGACGCTTAGCATCAGTAAACGTAATGGCTCTAAGTAACTCTTGAGCATATGAACTATTAAGGACTGCCAATATGATAAGTGCTTCCGATATGTCGTCAAAGCCTAAGAAATAACAGGTATCATCCAACATTATCGGTTTATTCTTAAAAGGTAAGATGAGTGAGAAGAATGGTTTTTTGTAAAACCCAGAAATTGCCACTTTATAAGGTTTAAAAGAATATTCTCCAATCCCAAAAATTGCAAATAATGGGTTCCCCTTATAAATATTTGACTTTCTCTCCGAGAAAAAACGGATATTTTCAGTTAGGTATCTGTAAATGTTCGGGAATTTTTCTGCCAAATATCCGGTATCTTCTCCAATCTTCTTCTGGGTTAATATGATATATTTTCGTGGTGTTGCAATTAAAGGTGATTGAATGTCAGAGCTTTTAACTAAGCCAAAAATGAGTTCATCTTCTAACGTAAGCTTTTCATTGAAGCCATTGACATATTTATTATTCATGATATCAAGTTCAAGTATTTTAGAGCAATCATGTTTTATCCCTTGTCGCCAAATAAAAGGGCAGATTCCGTCAAAAAATTTACTGTCCTGATAAAGAGCAACATCGGATACAAATTTACGGCCAGCCCATCCAAACTCACTTTCAACGAAATTTGGCGAGTCAAGAAAAGATACTTTACAGACATACTGATGAGAACTTCTTCCTAATCTGCATTTGAACAGAGAGGCTTGCACGGATGCGTTGAAATATGCCTTTGCATCAAATTTTAAAGCAGTCATATCAGAAATGTCATAATTCGTTTTTGGGAGGTCATATATCAAATTTTTAATGACAGAATTTTTTGCCAGCATTGCAATGTATCCGCAGTGTTTCGCAAATGATTTGAGCATCATTAAGATGATATATTCCCCAATATCAAAATTCCCTTTCCCAGTGATAGCATCAAGTCCATTGTAAGACTTGAAATTGCTTTTTGTTGGTAGATTACCGGAATTCAAAGTGCTCAATTCCGAATTAGTAACCCATGGTGGGTTACCGAGAACAAGAACTTTTTCTTTACTTGTGACTTTTTCTATATGTGAAAAATCAAACTCAAAAACGTCTTCACAGTATAAAAAAATCGAAGGTTTGTTCAAATGAGGATTCTCAACGAATAATTCGAGTATTGCAAATTTTGTAAACCAAAAATAAGGTTCATAGATTTCTACGCCATATACTTGTTTAAGTTTTTGAAACGCTTTAAGAGCTGATATGATAAACGAACCTTTGCCGAAGGTAGGTTCCACGACTATTTCAGGAGTAAAGCCTTCTTTCAAAAGAATACTGCACACTAAGTCGCTCAGAATACTTGGTGTTTGGAAATCGCCAAATTCTCTCCTTTCCATGTCTTCAGAAATGATGTGTTTAGGTTCAAGAAGTTCTAAGAAAAGCAAGAAATCATGCTCATTTCTGAAGAAGTCATTGATTCCACAAAGCTGCATAAGAGAATCATTTGCTTCCTTGAAAGTTTGAATATGATGGAAATGGCTTCTTAAGGAATCAAGAGTCGAAAGTTTTATATTCTGTAAGGCTTTTTTCATATCTTGTTTACTATGCGAATTATTCCGTCAACGCTTTCAGCGAGTTTGACGATGCGCCCGTACTGCAATCGCCACTGTAGGGCGTTAGAAATTGTTAGGTAGCCCTGCTCAGGCTTATTGCGCAATATTTCTTCAGCTAAATCGCGCATTGTTATTTCATCTGCTGGAAGATTTCTGTCTGTAAGATAAGCGATTATATCTTCGGAATTTGCATTGTTGTCGAGCATTTGCCAGATTGTTTTTGTTATTTGGAAGTCAGCAGTTCTGTGCTTATGGATAAACGAACAACTGACAAAGTTGAGGCGTGCAACCTTTTTAGCGGGGTCGTCGGTCTTCTCGTATACAAAGAGTAGTAAGTTATAACATAGACCATAGATTTTTTGTCTTGCATTCTTGAAGGGGCAAGATGATTGAGGCTGTTCAATCGAGGTTACTTTGATATCAGTACTGATATCACCAGAAGGCATATCAATACCGTTTGCGGAGGAACCGATTTCAACATCATAATTTTTCTCAAGATGATCCGTAAACTTGTGTTCTATGAATGTACCGACAGCCTTCCCATCCGTTACTCCAAACAAATCCTTGTTATCAAAGTTAGATTCTCTTTCACAAAAAGCCTTTGCTTCTTTAATCAATGCATCAATCGTCAGTTTTGGCTTCATTTACTTCTCCTAAAGTATAGGTATTGTATCCTTTTAGGCACGGCATTGCAACGAGCTATCGAATACTGGTTGGACAGTCTCGGTAAAGCCTGGATCGCTGGACGGAGTTAAGGAGTGAATTTGTTGATGTCCTTTATGCGTTGAACAACAGGAGGGTGAGAGTAGTAAAATGCAGCATAGAGAGGATGGGGATAGAGGTTTGAAAGATTATCCTTAGAGAGTTTTATCAGTGCCCTTGAAATACTCTCCTTATTATCAGTTAGTTCATATGAAAAGCGATCTGCTTCTTTCTCAAATCGTCTTGAAATATAATTGCCCAGGGGAATAAAAGGAAAAGAGACAATACTCCCTATGAAACCCAGTATGACAATTTTCGCAAAGAATGTGTCGGGTTCAATCTGGAACAAATTTGCCAGCAGGTCTGTTTGAAGGATCCTGAAAGAGATATAGATTGCGATGAGAGAGGCAATTTCAGAGATGATGATAAGTTTCAAAACATGTTTCTTCTTCCAGTGACCTGCCTCATGAGACAGCACAGCAAGGACTTCATCGTGGTCCATCTTTGCGAGCAATGTATCATAGAGGATTATCCTCTTGACTTTGCCTAAGCCAGTAAAATATGCATTTGTATGGCGGCTTCTTTTAGACGCATCCATCTTGAAGACCCTGCTGACTTTTATTCCAGCTTTCTGCATTATCTCCCTGATCTTCTCCACAAGACCTTCCTCCTCGATAAGTGTAAATTTGTTAAAGAGGGGCTCGATAACATAAGGTGAAATGTACATGATGAAAAGACTGAAGATCAGGTAAAAGCCCCAGACCCATATCCACCAATAGTTCGGACTTGATTGAATCAACCATAGTCCAACTGATACCACAATGCCTATGAGGATTGTGGAGAGCATCAGGGATTTGAAAAAGTCTGTTATCCATAATCTCAAAGTTGTAGTATTGAAAGCATATTTATTCTCGATCTTAAACGTGTTATACAGGCTGAAGGGAATTGAGAGAAAAGTGCTTCCATAACTCAACAGAAGAAAGAATACAATGCCTGAAAAAATAAATGATAGCTCGAAAGAAGAAATCCATGAGTTATACATTTTCAAAAGGCCCCCGAAAAGGAAAATCAGCAAGACGGCATTCCCAAACAGTGATTTCAAGAAGGAGAAATAACTCCCCTCAATGGTATAGGCGTGTATCTTTATCAGTAGTGATTCATCGATGTATCCTTTAAATACCGGAGGGATATCCATTCCGTGCTTTTTCATGTGATTCAGGTTAATGAATTTAAGCCAGTATTCAATAGCCTGAACAAAGAGGTAGCTGAATAAGAGAATCAGGAGATATTTTTGCATGATAGTTATGGCAATGTTTTATTCTTTCTCGATTTAAAATACCTATAAAGTAAATAGATTGATAGTAAAATGATAACGAATAAAATACCTATATGTTCAATCCTTGTGATATCTTTTTTTATGACCTCTAAGCTATTTCCTCCCACATAACCTATTCCTGTCCAGAGAGCA
>JBGQMP010000045.1:0-8511 GCA_041500685.1 Thermodesulfovibrionia bacterium
CTATTATTGGATGTTCCTTGCGGGATGAGGATACATTTCTCAAATTTGCTTTATATCATTTCGGGATGAAGAAAAATATTGGGAATTTTGCTATTAAAATAATAGATAAGGGAATTGATAATTGTAAAGATATTGAAACCAAGATAAAAAATCTTGTTGCTTATCCTGATAAGCAAGACATAACTTTATATGACGGATTGGTTGCATACTTAGAAGGAGCAAATGCCTGACAATAATCAAAAATATGGACCCGATCACCCCCATCCCTTAAGCACAAGGAGGACGGAGCTTGTGTGGGAAGGCAAATATGATGAGTATGGCAACCGGCGGGAGGTTGACATTGCCGGATGCGCTATGCCGATGCAGAAGATCGAGACGATTGACGAGCCCGCCAGCAGATTAAAACCCCTCGGCCTTTTCGACTCAGAAAAAGCGCACAAGGATGACTTCCGCAACATGCTCATCTGGGGCGACAACAAGCTTGTCATGGCAAGCCTGCTTAAAGACTTCAAAGGAAAGATTGATCTCATCTACATTGACCCGCCTTTTGATGTAGGAGCTGATTTTACTATGGATGTACCTATCGGAGATGGCAAAGAGGAAATTAGCAAAGATCAATCAACTCTGGAGATGGTGGCTTATCGGGATATTTGGGGTAAAGGTACAGATAGCTATCTGCATATGATGTACGAACGATTATTGCTTATGAAAGAATTATTGAGCGATAGTGGGAGCTTGTATGTTCATTGTGATTGGAGAGTTAATTCACTCCTGAGACAGATTCTTGATGATGTTTTTGGTGTGAACCATCTTATTAATGAAATAGTTTGGAGACGTAAACAAGCAGCCGCTTGGTCTGCAAAAATGTTCGGCGTAACTAATGATACTATCCTATGGTATAGCAAAACAGATAATTATTCATTCAATCCGGAACACTCAAAAGACGATGAAAATACACAGAAATATATCAGAGAAAGATTTATCTTCGATGATGGTGACGGAAGGAAGTATATGAAGTCGCCCTTAGTTAATCCTCTCAACCGTCCAAACTTGAGATATGAATTTTATGGAGTAAAACCACCTCCAACAGGTTGGTTGTATTCTAAGGAAAGGTTGGAAGAGTATTACAGAAATAATGAACTGGTGATGCCTTCAACACCTAATGCGAGAATCTATCGAAAAATCTTCTTGGATGAATACAAAGGACAAGTAATTCAAAATATATGGACAGATATTCCAATTGTAAACCCTATGGCTCTTGAAAGAACAGGATATGATACTCAAAAACCCGAAGCCCTCCTTGAACGCATCATCAAAGCCTCTTCAAATGAAGGCGATCTTGTAGCCGACTTTTTCTGTGGCTCAGGGACAACTGGTGCAGTAGCCGAACGTCTCGGAAGACGTTGGATTATGGCAGACCTCGGCAGGTTTGCCATTCACACTACACGCAAGCGGATGATTGAGCTTCAGAGAAAACTTTATGACGAGGACAAGCCCTATCGCGCTTTTGATGTCTACAACCTCGGCAGATATGAAAGGCAGTGGTGGCAGAAGGAAAGGTTGAAGGGCGCGGATGAGGAACACAGAAGGGTTGTCCTTGAATTTTATAAAGCAGAGGTCTTGCAGAGTCCGCCCTCGCCTCTTATCCACGGAAGAAAGGGTTCTGCATTATGTCACGTTGACAGCATAGACGGGCTTTTTACGAGAGATGAACTGAAGGCTGTTGCAAAGGCTGCGAAAGAGGCTGGCGCAAAAGAGCTTCACTGTCTTGCGTGGGAATTCGAGATGGACTTGCGGCTTGTCTGTCATGAGATAGAACATGCTGATGACATCAAGATAAAGCTTATTCCTATTCCCCGCGAAATCATGGAAAAGAACAGGACGAGCCCGCCGCCATTTCTTGAGGTTGCTGTGCTTGATGCTGAGGCTGTATATAAAAGTGTTGACGGTAAAAAGGTCGTCGATATCAAGCTGAAGAAATTTGTCCCGTCCCTCGCAGAAGTTCCGACAAAAGAGCTTGAGGCCTTAAAAGAAAGGGCTATAAAGAGCGGCTTTGATTTCATAGATTTCTGGGCAGTGGATTTTGACTATCAGGACGGGCAGCCCTTTGAACATCACTGGCAGGCATACAGGACAAGGAAGGATCGCTCCCTTCTCACCGTTTCCAATCATGAATTTGACAGATATCCTAAGAAGGGCAAATATATGGCCTGTGTGAAAGTGGTTGATATATTCGGCTGTGATACATCAATCACTGTGGGAATTAACTATGAGTAGCCCTATCATCAACCTTTCAGCCCTTGAGCCGTTATATCTCCCCAATGAAATGCCCACGCATCACAGGGTCAGGGCGGAGAAAGAGGGAGATCCGGCAAAGAAAGTTAAAGGCCGCAGAACCAGTGATATTATCATTGCCCAAAACCTCAGAAGATACGTTACAGAATGGAGAGAGACCGACTATGCAGGGGCATCCGATACGACAAGAGAACTGCTTCATCACTGGTTTGGAAGAGATCATACCATTAAGAGCAACGATGGAGATGTTATTCCTTTTAAATATTATTTCTGCCAACGAGAAGCAATTGAAACCTTTATTTATCTGAGAGAACTGCGGGGGCTCGATACACTGTCGGGCATTGTATCTGAATTTGGCGGGGAGAACAGCGAAATTGCAGCGCTGGGAATAGACCCTCAGGAAGATCAATGGTCAAAGTATGCTTTTAAGGTAGCAACCGGTGCAGGGAAGACAAAGATCATGAGCCTTGCCGTCGTGTGGAGCTATTTCCATTCATTGAGGGAATCGTACTCTCCTCTGACAAAGCATTTTGTGGTTATAGCGCCCAATATAACCGTATTTGAGAGACTGAAAGAAGATTTTGGCGACGGAATAATATTTGATAAAGACCCATTAATTCCTGTTGCATGGCGGGGTGACTGGAACCTTTCTGTTGTGCTTCAGGATGAGGCAACCGGGGCGGCAACAGGCGGCACTTTGTATCTCACAAATATCCACAGGCTTTATGACACGAGCAAGCGTAAAGGGAAAAAGGATTCTGAAACATATGATTGGATGGGGCCTTCAGTATCAAAGGCAAAGGCATTGGATACGGGAGAGGAACTCCGGGAGAGGATAACATCACATAAGCGGGTGATGGTGATCAATGACGAGGCTCATCATGTCTGGGACCCTGATTCTGCATGGAATGAGGCAATAATTTATCTGAATGACACGATCAGTAAAAGGGGCGGCGATGGAATTTGTGCACAGTTAGACTTTTCAGCCACTCCAAAAGACAATAAAGGCAACATTTTCAAGCATGTTATTTGTGATGCGCCGCTCGGCGAGGCCGTGGATGCAGGGATTGTTAAATCTCCGATAATCGGGAAAGGCGAGAAATTAATAGAGCAGACAAGCGATGACGCCTCAATTAAGTATCAGCAGCATCTCATGATGGGATATTCCCGCTGGCTGAGATCAAAAGAGGAATGGGAAAAGAGCGGCAAAAAAGCGCTCCTCTTTGTTATGACCGAGGACACAGAAGACGCAAGCCAGATAGCAAATACGCTGAATACAGACCCTCTTTATAAAGAGCTTAACGGTAAAACGATCAACCTTCACACCAATTTAAAGGGGTCGCTTAAAAAGCGCGGTAAAGGTCAAAACGTATACTATGAGTTTGTTGAGAACGAAAAAGAGATCAGCGATGATGATTTAAGAGAGCTGAGAAAACTTTCCAGGGAGCTCGATTCCAATAAAAGCCCTTATCTTTGCATAGTTTCTGTCCTTATGCTTCGGGAAGGCTGGGATGTTCGCAATGTAACGACAATCGTCCCTCTCCGCCCTTACAGCTCAAAGGCCAATATCCTGCCGGAACAGACCCTCGGTAGAGGGCTTAGACGCATGACCCCGCCAGGCCAGGCAGCAGAGGTTGTAACAGTAGTTGAGCATAAAGCGTTTGTGAGCCTTTATAAAACCCAGTTGAGTCAGGAAGGCCTACCCATTGAGGTTGTTGATGTGGACAAGGTACCCAGAACAACGGTAACCATTTATCCTGATCAGACAAAAGACCTGAAAAATCTCGATATTCTTATACCGCCTCTCAGTGCAGGCTATAAGCGGTCTCCCACACTCGCAGAGATTACTATCGATGAGGTGAAAACGGCTTTTTCCAGATTCTCGCCCTTGCCGCTTGGCGAAGTTCGGAAAACTGAGATTGATTATGAAGGAAGACATCTTTTTACGAATGAAATCGTTGAGAAGATGAAAGTGCAGCTTCCTTTGCTTCAAAGCGGAATAGGAGCGGTTTCTTTTTACCGGGAGGAACTGGAAAAGCAGACTTCACTAAGGGGAACTCATCAGATACTTGCATCACTTCTGCAAACATTCCTTGAGGAGATATTATTTGAGCAACAGGTTAGTATTTATGATGAAAAGCTTGTCAGCCGTCTTTCTGATGCTGACGTGCGGGAACATATCAGGGCAACTTTTGTGCCTTTAATCCTGGCAAAAACCACATTCGTTGAGGAACGTATACAACGGGCAGATGCAGTGTCAGTTTGTACTTGGAAGCCTTTTCAGGTGACACATTCCGAAAACCGTCCAACCCTCCCGGCAGAAAATACCCCTTTTAATCTCGTCCCGTGCAACAGGGAACTGGAAGTTGCGATGACAACATTTCTCAATCGTGCATCTGATGTGCAATCATTCTGTAAAAATGCAGGACCACAGTCACTCAGGATTGATTATCTGTCAGGTTCCGGAAGGCTTTCTTTCTATACCCCTGATTTCATGGTGAAGAAAAAAGGCGGAAATTATGTGCTATTAGAAACGAAAGGGCGTGAAGACATTGACGTGCCTTTGAAGGCTACGGCTGCTGTTTCATGGTGCAAGGCGGCATCCTCAAAAAAAGTAAAATGGCAATATCTTTATGTATCGCAGGCAGTATTCAGCGGTATTACTTCTAACAAGATAGATGATTTGATTAGAACATGCACACCATCTCTGGAAGAGCTAATCAGGGAAAAAGCTCAGCCGCAATTATTTTTAACGCTGGGGGAATATGCTGAGGGGAAAGTTACCGGTATAGAGGAATTTATAAAATCAATTCACCTTGAAAAATTGCCTTCAAGATACAAGAAAGCGACAGAGCAGGCAGTAACTTTGTTCCAGTTCTTTGAGAAAAAAGAGGGCATGTCCTTTGCCCCTGTATTTACACCTCTTCTTGGCCCTCTTGATGAGTCAGCAAAAGGACTGATTAACGAACAGCTATTGCCTTTGATGCCGAGCACACAGGCAGAACAGAAAGCTTTTTTTGAGCCATATTACGGGACATTGAAAAAAGGAGATACTGACTGGCTCAACAGACATGCCAGCAATCTAAGAAGAACACTTGTTTTTAAGAATGGATTGTGGCCGTCAGGTCTTCTGCTGTTCTGTTTAGATTACAGCAAAATGTCTAAATATGAAGTGGGTGGGATTTTTGAAGCAATAAAGAAAAGCTTCGCGAAATTCAGCGATACGGATCTATGCGAGACTGTAAGAGCTATAACAGACTTCAGGAATAACTATATTGCACATCAGGAAAAGGAGTTAACTGATATTAATACAGCGAAAGAAGGATTGGCTAAATGGATAAACGGATTATATCAAATATACTTTGCACATCAATAGCTTATTCAAAATATTCACGCCGCCAATATTCAAAAAATAAAAAAGAATGGCTTTCAAATTAAATAATTGAATTTCATCACAACCGCCGATGATTGCCTTAATATTATTGAACTTGCTGTCCACTGGACTGTGGAAAGGTTATATGGGTTGGAGGGTTATGGGCTGTTTAATGAGTTTTAGGTAAAATAAATTTAAATTTATCAATAAGATATGCTAAATTGAGGTGTTATATGTCACTTCCACAATTAATCAAAGCTCTTGTTGTAAAGAAGTTTGATGAATACTGCAAGAGGAGAGTTCCTGAACATGCTCAGGACCAGGTGAGGCTTTCCTATAAATTCAGAGGCAATAGCGTTACCATTTTCGAAAACAGGCCGCCATGGAACAAAGAAATTAAGGAATGGACTTCTGTGCCAGTTGCTCAAATTCGATATGATGAAAAGACAGGGAAATGGAATCTCTATTGCGCTGATAGGAATGATAAGTGGCATGAATATTATGATATCGAACCGACAAAAGATATAGATAAACTTCTAAAAGAGATAGACGAAGACCCCACAGGTATTTTCTGGGGTTAAATTGTAATTTCTACTATACAACATTCGTTATTTGCTTGCCTGTAGGTTTGCTAAGCTCTACTCTATATTCTCTCAAAATGTCATCTTGTGCCGGGTGTGCTTTTATCGAATAATTAAAATCATTTTTAAACACACTAACCTCTACCTCTGAAAGATTCTTTGCATCAGAGTACCTCGCACAGAGAGAAGCGGCAACCTTTAAGGCATCATCAGTAATTTCTCCTACTACCGAGGTCGTCGGACTTCCATACCCATCAACCTTCAAAAGGTAACCTTCTCCTGACAAAGACCATATTTTTTCATTCTCAGCTTTATTTCTCCCAACAACAATTTTACATGTCGGAGAGAACCTGAAGTGCCTGCCTATCTTCAAAAGGTTTAGATCATGAAAATCCGGATCAGGAGTATGACTGAGCAGGTCTTTAAGCCTATGTGCAAAATTAGGTTCTGTAAGGAGGCAACCTCCTGCAGGTTTTGGATAATCTGTAAGACCGAATTCTCTCGCAAGTGCTATCTGTGGTTTTCTTGTTCGGCCTCTAAAGTCATAAAGCATGTCCCTATTTATTATTCCCTTGGCTTCAGGGACTGTAACTTTCAAGAGTTTTGCACTCAGTGGCCTTAACACATAATCTGTAACTTCTGCTTCTTTATCAATAAGACAGAGTATATTTTTCCTCTGGCTCATTGGTCTCTGGCCGAGCACCTCACCTGCTATAATGAAATCTGCCCCTTTCTCCTTCATAAAATCCTTTGCCTCTTTGAGCATAAGAATTCTGCAATCTATACAAGGGTTCATATTCTTACCGTAACCAAATTTAGGTTTTTTTACTATCTCTATGAATCGATCTGATATTTCGCAGAGTTTAACCTCAAACCCGAACTTTTCTGCAGCGGGATTAAGGTCTTTAGAGCACAAAGACCTGTCAGATATTTCGTGCTCGAAAGGTGTTAAGAATTTTAGTGCCGTAACTTCGACTCCCTGCCTGAGGACTGCCAGAATAGAGAGTGTGCTGTCAAGGCCACCCGAGAATAATGCTACTGCTCTATGGGTCATGGATCCTCATCATATTAATAGATTTCGCTGAATAGGGTTCCGGGATTCAAGGATTCGAGGGTTCAAGTGCTTATTTTTTAATCACTCAGCTCCTTGGCTCCTTGACCTCTCACTTTATTATATCGGAACTTTTTAGAGATAGGCCTTAATGTATTTCTAATTTATCACGATTTGCAACTAAGGACTTACGTAATTGGTCAGATGTTGCTACTGCTGTGCCGACTTTGCCAACAACTATTCCTGCCGCATGGTTTGCAATAACAGCAGCTTCTTTCATACTTGCACCTGCTGCATAGGCAATAGTGAAAGCTGCTATTACCGTATCTCCTGCGCCTGTTACATCATATACGTCTCTCGTAACAGTAGGGATATGTGTCACCTGTTCTTTTTCAAAAAGACTCATTCCCTGTTCACCACGTGTAATGAGCACAGCGTCACATGATAAGCTTTTCAGAAGTATCCTCCCAGCATTTATGAGAGATTTCTCGTCCTCGATTTCTATACCTGAAGCAAGGGAGGCTTCTGCAAGGTTTGGGGTGATAAGAGAAACATTTTTATAGAGTTTAAAATGGCCTACCTTTGGGTCAACGGAGACGAAGATACGAGACGGCTTCGAATGCTTGAGTACCTCTCTTATAAGTTCTGAAGACACAACACCTTTCTTATAATCTGATATAATCACTGCATCGTGGTAAGGTATTATTTCACGTATGTGCTCTAAGAGCCTCCTGAAGACCTTACCGTCTAACCTATCCTTGTCTTCCTTATCAAACCTTACGACCTGCTGATTATGGGCAATTACCCTTGTCTTTACTATGGTGTTTTTTAAACACCGAAAAACACCCTGACATTGTATACCTCGTTCATCAAGTAAATTTATAAAAACATCTCCAGCCCTGTCATTCCCTATCACCCCTACGATCGATGCACTTCCTCCGAGGGCCACTATGTTATGTGCCACGTTTGAAGCCCCACCGAGAAGAAAGTCCTCTTTTGTGACCTCTACAATAGGAACAGGGGCTTCTGGAGATATCCTGCTCACCTTCCCCCATATATAGCGGTCGAGGATTAAATCTCCTATGACAAGTATCTTTTTCTTTCTAAATTCTCTGAGAATCGTGCTATAAGCCATGTGGGACTCCATTGGTATTTTATCTTCCTTTATCTTAGTTTTCAACCTATAAAGTGCAGCAATTCACGGTAAAGCA
>JBGQMP010000046.1:0-8491 GCA_041500685.1 Thermodesulfovibrionia bacterium
AAGGAACTTGAATACAGTCATCGGATATTTAACCAGATAAAAGGACTGCAGGTTATGGATGTTACAAATAGCTCCATTGAGGAGGTTGCTAACAAGGTGATGGAGGGTAGACCGTAAATCACAAATCTTTAATTTGAAATTATGAAGCAAATAAGCATAAAAAGAGCCATAAAGAAAGGGGGTAATTCTGATTATGAAGAAGAGTGATGTTGTACTGTGGTTTAAGGACCTAACTAAAGAAGATATTCCTCTTGTTGGGGGAAAATGTGCTAATCTTGGAGAACTAGTAGGTCGGATTGGTGTACCTGTACCTAATGGTTTTGCTGTTTCAGCCCACGCATATCAGGTATTTCTAGAAAAGACAAAGGCAGACAAAAAAATTGAAGATCTCCTGTCTGATATGGATATATCTGACATGAAATCCCTGCAAGATGTATCAAAGAAAATCAGAAACCAGATTGAAGCACTACCAATGCTAAAGGAGATGGAAAAGGAGATTCTAAAAGCATACCAGGAGCTCTGTGAACAGGTTGGGAAAAAAAATGTAGCAGTTGCTGTGCGGTCTTCAGCCACAGCCGAAGACTTACCAGGCGCCAGTTTCGCTGGCCAGCAGGATACTTTCTTGAATGTCACACAGAAAAACCTTTTACGTAGTATAAAGAGGTGCTGGAGCTCTTTGTTTACTCCAAGAGCCATTGTCTACCGAAAAGAAAAGGGGTTTTCACACGCTGATGTACTCATTAGCGTAGCCGTCCAGGAATTGATTTCTTCTCATGCCTCCGGCGTCACGTTCACACTGGAACCAGTTAGTGGCGCCAAAAATAAGGTAGTTATCAATGCCTCCTGGGGTCTGGGAGAAGCTATTGTAAGTGGTCAAGTTACGCCTGATGAATATGTCGTTGAAAAGGGAACATTCCGAATTATGGAAAAACACGTTGTGAAGAAAGAAAGGCAAATTGTGTCAGACAAAAAAGGGGGCACAAAGTGGGTAACGGTACCCAAAGAAATGCAAGATCGACCAGCACTAAATGATGAAGAGATTATTCGCCTTGCACAATACGGTGTACAGATAGAGAGTCACTATGGGGTTCCCCAGGACATTGAATGGGCTGTGGACGAGAGGGGGCGAATCTTTATTCTTCAGGCCAGGCCTGAGACAGTCCATGGCATTGAGAAAGAAGTAAAAAGCGAAGAAAGGAAGGATCTTATGGAGCAAGAGATACTCGTTAGGGGTATAGGTGTCAGTCCGGGTCGAGGATCAGGCATGGTAAAGATCATATTAGATGTTAAGAACATGTCAAGTTTTAAGAAAGGAGATGTTTTAGTTACGGAGATGACTACACCCGACTGGGTTCCTGCCATGAGAATTGCCTCAGCAGTAGTGACGAACTTGGGCGGTAAGACATGTCATGCTGCTATAGTAAGCCGGGAACTTGGAGTCCCCTGTGTCGTTGGAACCGAAAATGCCACAAAGGTACTCAAAGATGGCGAGATGGTAACAGTGGATGGACAGCGTGGTTTCATCTTTAAGGGGGCTGCAGAGCCAGGGGAGGTCAAAGCGACAGTGGCACCTTTAGATCTATCTGGACAGGCGATAACGGCAACCAAGGTGTATGTGAATCTGTCTATTCCTGAGATTGCAAAGAAGGTAGCTCAAGAAACGAATGCCGATGGCGTTGGCCTTTTAAGGGCTGAACACCTGATGCTTAGTATTGGGAAACACCCGAGGCTCCTCTTAGAAGAAGGCGGAGATAAAGTAATGATCGACACCTTCTCACGTGGTGTCGAGCAGGTAGCTGAAGCATTCTTTCCGCGTCCCGTAGTTTATAGGTTTCTTGATTTTAAGCCTGATGAATTTCTCGAATTACCTGGTGGTGAAAAGTATGAAAGGGGCCATGTAGGCCCTAACCCGATGATTGGTTATCGGGGCGAGTACAGATACACGAAGGAAGACGACATCTTCAGGCTTGAACTCAAAGCAATCAGGCAAGCAAGAGAAAAAATGGGATTCACCAACATATGGGTTATGGTTCCCTTTGTCAGAACCCTCGAGGTTTTTCAGAAGACTGTCAAGATCATGCAAGAGGAAGGGTTAGACCACAGGTCAGATAGCAGTTTTCAGCTCTGGATTATGGTAGAGGTTCCCAGTGCAGTCTTTATGATTAAGGAATTCTGTCGAGAAGGAATTGATGGCGTAAGCTTTGGGACTAATGATTTGACGATGCTCGTGCTTGGTGTAGACCGTAATGACACCTCAGTACAGGAAATTTATGATGAGAGGAATCTTGGGGTCCTAAGGGCTATTGCCTATACTATGGCTGTATGTAGGAAATATGGCGTAACTACATCTATCTGTGGACAGGCTCCAAGTGTGTATCCAGATTATCTTGAATTCATGATTCGCTGTGGCTGTACTTCGATCTCTGTGAATCCTGATACTGTGGTATCTGCAAGAAGAGGTGTGGCCATGATAGAGCAAAAGATTCAAATGGAAAAGGCTCTGGGGATGGTATGCAAACCCAAGATAGCCAAAATACCAATGGAAGAAATATTTTTCTGGAGACATGTAGAGGATTGAAGAGCGTACAGCAGGAATATCAAAAAGTCGATAGACACCCCCTTATTCGGATGAACGTTGCGAGGGTGAATAGCTCTCACCGCTATGAAGGTCTGGTGAACTATATCGCAGGCAGATATGGTAATGCCGTAGAGATTGGTATTGGACACTTCCCTGACGTAGCCTTTGCTTTGCTCAAAAGAGGCGTGCGGGTTTTTGCAACGGATATTCAACCATTTCACTACAGCGGGCTGAAGGTTATCGTGGATGATATTTTGGAGCCAGATTTTTCAGCATATACAACTTTAGATCTCATCTATTCCTTGAGACCGCCTCCGGAACTAGTTCCTTACATAGTACGACTTGCCAGAAGACTTTCAACTGATTTGATTATCAAGCCTCTTGCCTCTGAATACCAAGGAGGACAATTAATCCGTCATGGAGATACCACATTTTTTCTGTGGAACAACCAATGAAACGAATTGATCCAAAAAAACGCCTTCCCAAGAAAAAGCTCATTTACCTGGTCGGGGAAGGCACAGGAGAGACGATCAGCAGGATTGCCAGAGCATCTCTCGTACAGTTCAACCGTGAAAATGTTGAGGTAAAGACATTCTTTCTGGTCACAGATAAAAAATATGTTTCACGCATCATCAAACAGGCAGCAGAGGATAAGGCCCTGGTGGCCTTCAGCATTGTTCAGCCAGATTTGAGGGATTTCCTCATCCGGGAGGCTGAGCACCACGGGATAAAGGCCATTGATGTCATTGGTGACTTTATTGTGCAGCTTTCGATCTTTTTGAAGGAGAAACCGATGGCGATCCCTGGACGACAGTACATCCTGGACGAAGAATACTTCCGGCGGATCGATGCGATTAACTTTGCAGTCAAGCATGATGATGGGAAGCTTCCCCAGGGTCTGAAACTGGCTGACCTGATTCTTGTGGGCATTTCTCGAACAGGCAAGACCCCTCTTTCGACATATCTTGCCAACCAGGGATGGAAGGTTGCCAATGTTCCCATTCATCCGGACATGCTTCCGCCCGAAGAGGTGTTTCAAGTAGACCATCGAAAAGTTTTTGGTCTGATAATCAGTGTTGAAAGTCTCGTGAAGCTCAGAGAAGCAAGACTGAAGCAATTAGGTCTTGAGCCCTACGCCAAATATGCAGACCCTGTAAGGGTGTCAGATGAGATCGAGTGGAGCAAGGAGTTTTTCAAACAGCATCCCCGCTGGCGGGTTGTGGATATCTCGAACAGGGCCATCGAAGAAGCTGCTGCAAGTATCGTGAATGCTTACCGAACCGGCAAAAAGCCCACTTAATTGATTAGTTAGGATTGTTTAAGGTTTGTAATATTTCTTTTTCTTTGGCAGGTAATCCTGCTCCACATACCCTCCATAATCATGGGGGTATTTATAACCCTTTCCGTGTCCTAATTTCTTAGAACCTGGATAATGGCTGTCTTTTAAGTGGTCAGGAACCTCCATCGTCTGTTCTTTCTCAATGTCTTCCATCGCTGCCTCTATAGCTTTATAACTGGCATTACTCTTTGGTGCCTTTGCAATATAGATGGTTGCCTGGGCAAGAGGAATTCTCGCCTCCGGCATCCCGATAAACTCTACTGCCCTTAAAGCAGAAGTAGCAATCACCAGGGCCATCGGGTCAGCATTTCCCACATCCTCCGAGGCGCAGATGACAATACGCCTTGCGATGAATCGAGAATCTTCGCCTGCATAGATCATCTTTGCGAGATAATAAATTGCTGCATCTGGATCTGAACCACGCATACTCTTAATGAAGGCAGAGATTGTATCATAGTGCTGGTCACCTTTTTTGTCATATACGATATGCTTTTTCTGAATTGACTCTTCTGCGATCTCAAGCGTAATTCTTATCCGGCCATTGCTATTCGCAGGTGTCGTCATGGCAGCAATTTCTAATGCTGTTAATGCCTTTCTCGCATCCCCATCAGACATCTCTGCAATATGATGTACGGCATCCTTGTCGACTACAATGCTTAGATTACCAAGTCCGCGTTCTTTATCTTCTATTGCCCTTCTCATTATTTCTAAGAGTTCTTCCTTTGCAAGTGGCTTAAGCTGAAATACCTGGCTTCTCGAAAGTAATGTAGAGTTTACATAAAAGAAGGGGTTCTCTACAGTTGCTGCTATGAGCGTTATATTCCCCTCTTCCACGTCAGGCAGGAGGGCGTCTTGCTGAAGTTTATTAAACCTGTGAATCTCATCAAGAAAGACGATGGTGCGAGTACCTTCAGCCTTTCTCTTTTTGGCATGTTGTATGACCTTTCTCAGTTCATCGAGCCCGATAGTGGCAGCATTGAGCCATTCAAAATCTGCTTTTGTCCTCATAGCAATTATTTTTGCAAGGGCTGTTTTGCCGGTGCCAGGCGGTCCATACAGGATTAATGATGTGATCCTATCTGCTTCAATAGCCCTCCGGAGGAGTTTTCCAGGACCGAGGATATGTCTCTGTCCGACATATTCCTCAAGAGTCCTCGGACACATACGATAGGCAAGGGGAGCATTGAAATTTTTTTCTTCAAAGAGCTCCATGCTTTATGTTTGCTGATATGGTGAAAATTTTTCAAGTGATACAGGGCATGTCGAAGGGCTTAAGGAAATGATATACTATTTTACTTTTATAGAGTTACAAAGTGTCTTTAAGCTCCAAGTTTAATAGGAGGATAGAGTATGTTCCATACAGCCCACCCAAAGGAAATTATAGACGGAAAGATTACAGATGTGTATTTTGAAAGGACTTTAAAGATCCTCAAGGCTAAAGGGATAAATCCCGTTGTCAGGGCAGAATTTATTACCAAAACCCTTCCCGAAAAATGGCCCTGGGCCTTATTTGCTGGGCTTGAAGAGGCGATGTACTTAATGAAGCATCTACCAATCAGAGTCAGGGCGATGAGAGAGGGATCGGTCTTTTATCCCGACGAGCCCGTGATGGAGATAGAGGGGAGATACCAGGATTTTTGTGTTTATGAGACAGCAATTCTTGGTCTAATATGCCAAGCTTCAGGAGTTGCAACAAAGGCTGCGAGGTTTAAAAAACTAGCCGGTGAGAATCTTGTTGTCAGCTTTGGTGCTCGCAGGATGCATCCTATCCTTGCTCCAATGATCGAAAGAAATGCATATATCGGAGGATGTGATGGTGTTGCCGTCGTCAAATCAGGTAAATTAATCGGCGAGAACCCCATGGGTACCATGCCCCATTCCTTGATTATATGTTTCGGTTCCACAGTAGAAGCTTTGAAAGCCTATGATGAGGTTTTGGAGCCAAAACTCAAAAGGGTTGCCCTCATTGATACATTTCTTGATGAAAAGTTCGAGTGCCTTAATGTAGCTGAAGCCCTTGGCAAAAAACTCTTCGCCGTCAGGTTCGATACGCCTTCATCAAGAAGGGGCAACTTCTACAGGCTCCTTGAAGAATGCAGATGGGAGATAGATATGAGAGGATATAAGCATATAAAGTTCTATGCAAGCGGTGGGATAAAAGAAGAAGACGTCCTTATTTTAAATCCTGTTGTTGATGGTTATGGTATCGGTACATCCATAAGTAATGCACCAGTTATTGATTATGCCATGGATATCATGGAAGTTGAAGGGAAGCCCAAAGCGAAAAGGGGAAAATGGTCAGGCAGTAAAAGGGTTCTCGCCTGCCGCAGGTGTGGAGAAAAAAGGATCGTACCTAATGATAAAAAACACTACATCAGCTCCTGCGGTCAGAAGCTTGAGGATGTCCTCATACCTGTTCTCGATAGGGGAAAATACCTCATAAAGCTTGAACCCCCAGCAATAATCAGAAAGAGGGTTCTAAAAACCTTAAAATCCATCACCCTTGAGTAACGCCTCTCAGGCAAACAGATTGTCCGGTAATTGTCATCCTGAACTTGGTTCAGGATCTTTCGTAGATACAATTGTATTGAAAACACGAGATTCTGAAATAAATTCAGAATGACAAAACTGGCACATTTTGAACTGTCGGATGGTCATTAAACATGGGGTCTATTTACATCCTCTGTGCCATTTTTTTGTGGAGCTCCCTCGGTGTTGTCGTAAGACTATCAGGTGTTGCAATACATATACTCATCTTTTATTCACTTGTAGTATCTATTATTGTGCAGGGAATATTATTATCTCGGAAAACTTATAGGAAAGAGATTCCCAAGATCAAGATGCTTAAGTATCCCATGATACTTGGCTTTTTTTCACTTCTAAATACATCCGCTTACTTCTATGCATTCAAACATACCACCATAGCAAATGCAGTCCTTACACATTATACAGCACCCATAATCGTTGCATTTCTTGCACCGCTGTTTCTGAAAGAAATCATTACAAAAAGGAGTATTCTTGTAATAATTATAGCCTCCATAGGCCTCTGGATTATGCTCAATGGATTCTCATTCAAAGAAGGTCAAATGGCAGGTATCATGGCTGGTTTTGCCTCTGGACTTGCATATGCAATAATCATTATCTTCGTAAGGATGCACGCCCAGAAATTTCATCCCCTCGTACTTTCATTTTTCACAAATGTTTTTATCGCAATACTGCTTGTCCCTTTTATAAGAGAAATCCCCATATATGTCTTATGGAGTTTTCTGATCATAGGGATAGTCCATTCAACTATTGCACCGATCTTATATTTCAAGGGACTTCAGTATGTTACCGCTAACAAGGCTGCAGTTCTTGGCTACCTTGAACCTGTTTGTGCAATAATCTTTAGTATATTTTTCTTAAATGAACTCCCCGGGATTAATTCAATTATTGGTGGGATGCTGATTATCATATCAGGTTACCTCACCCTGAGAAACTATAAAGAGCTGAAGAGCTGAAGAGCTGAAGCTCGGAAGTTCTGAAGTTCTGAAAGCTGAAGTATTGAAGCTCAGACAATAAAAATAATTTAATTTCCAGTGCTTTAGCCTGCAGAGCTTCAGAACTAGAGCACTTCCGTTCTTCAGCGCTTTTTAGACTTCAGCTACGATCTTATTACATCAACAGGCTAGATTTTGGTTGCTTTTTTTGATGGATAGATGCCGGCCAATATGCCAACCCCTACGGATGCGACGAAAGATATTACAAGTCCTGTTGGGGAGATTGTAAAGGGTAGTCCTGAAAGTAAAAAAATGATAGTCGTCGCTATTAAGCTTATTACTGCCCCTATTGCTCCTCCACTAAAAGATATAAAGGCTGACTCGATAAGAAACTGGAGAGTGATGTCTCTCTGTCTCGACCCCACTGCCCTCCTGATACCAATCTCAACCCTTCTTGTATTGACGATAAGAACATTTTACATAGAGAATTACAGTAAAAGAGAGGGTTTACAATTAGAATTTCTACCCTGGGATTGCAGAACAGTTATAATAAATACCGTGTTTATTACTGAACTGATAGGATAAAAGACAGGGTCCAAGAAATGGCAGCAGCGAGAAATAAATAAAATGGATCCTATTACGCATAGTCTTGCGGGTGCAACAATTTTTAACCTCGGCTTCAGGCGAAGGTTAGCCATATGGGTATTGCTCCTTTCATCTATTGCCCCGGATTTTGACTACATAACACGATTCTGGGGTACGGATATATTTCTCAGATACCATAGGGGAATAACACACGGTATACTTTTTCTGTTCCTCGTGCCGATAATAATTGGCCTTATATTTGGCCTCAGAAAAGGCTTTTTATATTTTTATTTCATAGCCTTTCTCGGTTATGCTGCTCATCTTTTCATGGACCTCACAAACCAATATGGGACAAGAATCCTCTCACCTCTTGATTGGCAGCAGTATTCCCTTGATCTGACATTCATAATAGACCCCTATATAACGATTGGTCTCCTTTTATCCGTTATCATGTGCAAGTTTAATAAAAAGAGGTCTGTTACTATAGCACTTATTACCGTGATTCTTTTC
>JBGQMP010000047.1:0-8477 GCA_041500685.1 Thermodesulfovibrionia bacterium
CTACGAGTTGATACCGATGGTAATTTCCTTTTGGGTACTCTACTATAGATGGGTGCTCAAGAGCTTTTGGAAAATAATCCCGCTTCGCTACATATATCGAAAGTAACTTCCACTGCAAAGCTGTAAAAGTTAAACTTTATTATTCAGGCACAGTTTGAAGGTTGTGGCTTTATTAATAACTTCCTGAATTTCTGTGGCTCGATTCAATCGAATATTCTGCTTATTTCCCACAGGCCCGCAGTCATAGCGAGCAGAATTATTATGTGTAGTTCAAGTAGAAATGAAGCCAGGCGTTTAACAAAGTCATATGGAGAAAGATCGAGGGGAAGAGATATTCCAAGCGAAAATCTTTACCAGTAATAACGTAACGCCTGATAAAAAATATTGACATGTGTTACGAGATTATATATAGTGTATTACATTATGGTAGAAAGTGCATTTAGAGAGCTTTTAAGCGAGAACTCGATAACTGACATTACTGTAGAAGAAGCTTTTCCCAGTAAGGGTAAGCCTGCCAAGAAAAGAGTCGGCGGAAATGCTAGCAACACTGTATGGATAGTAAAAATCCGTTTAGGAGAAGATAAAGTCTTTTTGCTGGAATCGGCAAGAGGAGGAGCAAGGGAATGGGCTTCCTTGGATAACCTAAACAAGTGGCTCACTTCGCACGGCGTTCCCAAATATCTGGTTAGTATATCGTCCCCTGCAAATCCTCTTCAATACGATTTGGAGTTACTTTGATAAAAAGCAGGATAGCTTGAAGGCATTATGAAAAGAGAGAAGGGTAGAAATATTGCCGTCTTAGACTTGTTTTGCGGCGCTGGCGGTTTTTCGGAAGGGTTCAGGCAAGCCGGTTACAAGATTGTCGCAGGAATTGATAACGATGCAGAGTCCCTGGAAACGTTCAAGTACAATTTCCCGGAAGCGATGGCGATAAATATGGATCTTTCCCTCAGTATAGATAATAAGAAATCGCCCTTAAAAGAATTGTTTAAGAATAAAATTCATGTCATAATCGGGGGGCCTCCCTGTCAAGGTTTTTCTATTGCTGGAAAGAGAGACAAGACCGATCCGAGGAACAACCTCTATAAGGCATATCTGGCGAAGATTAAGAATTTTGACCCAATCGCGATAGTGGTTGAAAACGTTCCCACAATTTTGGGACTTTACAGAGGGGGCATTGCCCAAGCTATTGTTTCGGATTTTAAGTCACTCGGCTTCGACACAAAAATCCTTACTCTTTTGGCATCGGACTACGGAGTTCCGCAGTCAAGGAAAAGGACTTTTTTTGTGGCACTTAAGAATAATATTTCATTCAAGATTCCAGCCCCTACAACATTATTTTCGCCTATAACATCGAAGATGGCCTTATCAGACATGCCTTTACTTGAGGATATGCTTGGAGGGAAAATTATTGAATACGACAAAGAACCGGAAAACAAATACCAGCGTGAAATGCGAAAGAACTCAGATATGCTATACAATCACTGGGCCGTAGAACATAAACGGCAGACAATTGAAATTATCAGACTCGTTCCTGATGGTGGAAACTACAAAGACCTGCCACCGCATTTGCAGAGTACAAGAAAGGTAAATATTGCATGGACAAGAATGAGCAGTAACAAGCCCTGTTTCACAATCGATGCGGGACACAATCACCATTTTCATTATAAGGCAAATAGAGTTCCGACTGTTCGCGAATGTGCAAGAATACAGTCCTTTCCCGATCGATTTCGTTTCCTCGGGAAAAAAACTAGTCAGTTCAGACAGGTCGGGAATGCAGTGCCCCCACTGCTTGCCCGAGCTATAGGAGAAGAACTTAAGAGGGGTATTGATGAATTACAATCCTGAGAGACAATACCGCGCAAGTATTATTCGGGGCAGAGCAAAAAAAGATATGGACAATCTTCTGCCTGTTTACGCCACTATTCTTGAGAAGGTCTGTCCGTGCAAGAAAGAAGAATTTCCTAATCTGTTTAACAGGCAGCTTGAAAAGGTACTTGTCATATCGGATGAGAAGACACTCCACAATCACAGAACAGAAATAGCGGGAAAGCTCTTCGGGATGTACTTCGAGGATAAAGCCGGTGTGATACACAGTTCTAAAAGATCCCAGAAACTTCTTCAGGATCGTGATCAGCCAGCATTCTTCAAAGACATATGTTACAAATTCCAGTTTCCTTCAGGAGCGAAGAAAATCCAGAACGTACTGGAAGATGTAGAACAAGGCTTGCATATCAGACAGTGTGCTTACATCGTTGAACTATTGCGACTAGCTCAGACTGATAGAGTATATCTATCAACCGACGAAATAGGTTATTACGTTTTGAATTCTCTCGATGTTCTCCAGGGCAAAGTTACCCCCATAGAAGTACTCAGAACAATAGTCAACAGACGTGGAAAAGGAATAATCAAGAAGGTTTATGTTGAGGGCAAGGCATCCTCTTATTCCAATCAGCATATTCGGGAAACTCTTAACTATCTGGAACTGACAAACCTGATTAAGATAACAAATTGCAAAACCATAATATTAAATACGAAGGAAGGTAAGGCAATTGATTTCCTTGCATCCTCTTGGAATCGTCCGCTTGACTTCGATGTTACAGCATTTGACTTGGATACCATCGAGGGGCGCCATGAAATGTATCGTGAGTGGAGTGAATACTATTCAAAACTTTCAGCCCCGACATCCGAGGTATTCGAAACGACCTTGACTGCTTTGACACAAGAGGAAATAGAGATACCGGAAGGAGCTTCATTACCCAAAGGGAGCGAAGAAGCTGTTATTTTAGGAGATGAGGGGGAAGTTTACATTTACAGACTTGAGAGGGCGCGAGTTGAAGCCTTTAACTCCAGATTGAAAAGCAAGGTTTTGCTTCTCGGTAGAACCAAGGGACTTGGCTTTGACATCCAATCTGTGAGGGCTGTGCCCGGACCAAAAGCTGAACATGCAATTTATATAGAGGTCAAATCAACAAAAAGAGTTACCGTTCCCTCGGGGAAGCTGATCGATTCTGTTATCCTGACGAGAAACGAATGGGTGGCTGCTGAACAGCACGGCGGTTCTTATAAAATCTACCGTGTATATTTTACGTCCGAAAGAACAAAGGTATTTGTTATCGATGACCCTGTTCAAAAGAATGAGCAGGGCGTTCTCAATGCTGCACCTCTGAACTATCAAGTGGATTTTACAGATAAAGCCGGCAGGTTTATTACTTGAACATGACTACAAGCTGCAGAACTATTAAAGCTGTTTCGTTATTTTGCGGCTGTGGAGGTGCTGATCTCGGCGTCACAGGTGGATTTTCTTACCTCAGAAAAAGATATCACCGTACCGGGGTTGAGATTGTCCATGCCTCCGACATAGATCGTCGTGCAGTAGCAACTTATAACCTCAATTTCCAGCATAAGGCAATGGTATCCGATGTACATGACTTGACATTTTCAGCCGGTTTCGCCGATATTGTCATAGGTGGCTTTCCCTGTCAGGCATTCTCGACTGTAAATCCTACCAAGAAACCTCACGACAAAAAAAACCAGCTCTTCTGGGAAATGGCAAGAATAATAGATGAAATTAAGCCGAAAGTATTCATAGCTGAGAATGTGAAAGGCTTTTATAAATTATCGCAGGGGAAATATTTTAAACTTGCAAAAGCTGTTTTTGAAAAAAAGGGGTACCTAGTCTTCGATAAATTGTTGGACGCAAGCGAGTTCGGAGTGCCACAACGCCGCGAACGTGTTTTCATGATAGGTGTCGATAAAAAACTAAAGAGACCCTTCATATTCCCGAACCCGACACACGGTAATAACGGCAGCGGTCTCAAATCCAAAGTTCTTCTTTGGAAGGTTATCGACTGTATCACTCCTCCCGATCCAAAGTATTATTTTTCTGAACGGGCGGTTGAAGGGGTTAAAAAAGCCAAGCCGAATATGAAAAGAGCACTGGCTCAGGACTTAAATGGACAGTGTCTCACGGTGACAAGTCATCTTGCAAAAGTAAGTCTTAACTCGAGAGACCCTGTACTGTTAGTTGACCCTGAAAAAGAATTATACCGGCGTTTTACACCAGGGGAGGCAGCAAGAATTCAGTCTTTCCCTAACAAGTTTGTCTTTACAGGAAGCGAAGGTGACGCATACAGGCAAATCGGAAACGCAGTTCCTCCAGTGGTAATGTGGCATATAATCCGTTCAGTGGTGAATCAGATCTTCTAATGGTCTGAGTTATATTTGGTCATATGGCCCTTTGCATAAAAACAGACATTATTCAGGACACATATTTTACAGAGCGGTTTTCTCGGTTTACAGATTAGTCTGCCCAAATCCAGTATGGCGTAGTTAAATTCTCTGAAACGTCTCTTTGGTGTTAGCTTTTCACATAGTTGCAGAAAGGCTTTGCTTTTTCGGGTTTCTGGTTTAATTTCAAAACCAAACAGCCTCCCCAGAATTCTGACCGCATTAGCATCAGGAATAATTGCCCGCTTTCCCCTGTGCAGTGATAAATATGCACCTGCAGCGTATATACCTATATTGGGTAATTTAAGTAAACTATCCATTTCATCTGGTATACCATTGGCTATTGCTCGACCAAGCTTCACCAAATTTCCTGCCCTGAAGCCAAACCCTAAATGTTTTATCACAGATCTTACTTCTTCTTCAGAAGAAAATGATAGAGTCTCAGGATTTGGAAATCTATCGAAAAACTTACTATATATTTTTTGTACAGCTTCTGCTCTAGTCCTTTGCAAAAGAACTTCGGTAATCAGGGCCTTATAAGGTAACAATTCAGGAGATCTCCAAGGGAATAGCAATTCACCTCCAAGATGATATTTCCACCATTTAATTAATCGGATTCGAATAATTCTTAAGTTTTTTTCCTTGACATGTCTCATGGTTTAATTAAAAAGATAGTTGTCAATTATGATTTCAAAATTTAATAGAAAGATTATAACAGTTCATGTGGGGGTTAGCTAACTGTGTTGTTGCTTTCTTTTCCTTCGCCATCTTTTCTCCTTAGGCCATCGTCTCGTGTGCAAAAATCGAAGTGCGGAGATTCTTTTGCGCCACAATGACTGGCCAATAAAAAGGCGTTCCCCTCCAGCCTAGATCCTCCCGGCCGTTCTGACGGATAAGTATAAGCATCGGTATGTCTATCGCAACCCTCTGTGCCACTGCTCCTTCGGTGCGCCTTGTGTCAGGTGAATCTGAAAATATATGATGGCTGCCAATTGAGACCCTTTGACTCAGGTTGCGGTCAGTTCGGACCAAGCACCATACATTCCCTCGTCTCGTCGGATCTTTGGCCGATTCACTCATAAACCGAAGCGCTGCACGTGCCGCCTCCCAGTCGAAATCATATCCTTCTTCATTTGCCATAATTAGAGTTGTTTCGATACGGCGCAGAATATCAGTGGCCATTGCAAAAGGAATTTCGAATGGCTCTTCGAAGTCATCACTATGGCGTGCGTCTTTCAGCAAGCAGTCAATCTCTCTGACGATCGGTGCTACTCGTATCCCGTAGTCACTCTGGAAACCGACTGGCAGAATACGCTTGAACGGTCGCAATGTAGTTGTTCTTGACACAAGGATTTTATTTGGACTGCAGGAAATAACGCGACCACTTTCATCTCGTTGAATGAACACTATTGGCCCATTAGGATTGATTTTAACTTCTTCCCTCAAAGCTATATCACTTTCATGCATCCTTCGCATTGCATCATAAATTGCTGGTTCTGTATAAAAACGTGTAACGGTTAGGTCCTCAATTGGCCGGAAACCAAACATCCGTGAATGCTGCAGCACGGTATCCTGCTGATAAACCTGAGGGCGCCGTCCATAAAAGAAACCTATAAGATTAGCAATGGTCACCCCACGGTCAAGGATCTGTCCGCCAATAAATATATTAATGGGGGTACGCAATCGAAGCTGTCCCTCGATGTCCAGCAATGCTTCTACTTGTCGCTCTGAATTGACTTTAGTGATCATAAGCCAGCGATGTTCCAACGCATTAAAGCATTCACACAATACTTCATCTAATGGAGGCAGATAATGATTCATAACAGCTATAGAAGCTGCAATCTCCGCATAAGCAGTGGTCAAAAGCTGTTGTAATAATGCATTATTGCTCCGAACGGCATCTGAGAGTTTGTCTGCTAACATTGACACAATTCGTTCTTGCCATGCATGAGATGCTCTTGCTGTTTCTGTATGAACAAGAAAACTAAATTTCTTAAGTGCCTTAGCAGCATGCTGATCCTGTAAGCGGCGAATACAGCCACCCACAATGAAATTGCATATTGCACTCCGCAAAGCTTGAATCGCGGTGCTCGTGAGGCATTCTTCGATTTTAAACCGCCTTCGATCCTCGCGACGTAGAATATTAAGCTCATCTTGAGATACGGACTGATAAATGAATGATGCGACACTCTCTTCTTCGGTGCTTCGCTCAAAATAGTAAACACTTCCTATGTAGTCTCGGTGTACTGGAACAAGTTCAGTAAATGCTGGACGGACTGGTCTAAATTCAACTCCTTGTATGACAATATCATCAGGCTGAAGATATAGGGAATATGGCGTGGCAGTTACCTGCAGAAAAGCTGATGAAGCAAGGGTTTGCCGTAGCTCGTCGATTTGGCGGGTCGTTGTATTTACCCTGATTCCTTCTTCGCTGGTTCTGCGAAACCCAATACTTGCATAGTCAGCCTCGTCATCAATAATGAGAACCCTTTTAGATGTCAATTGTGGATAAGTTTCTCGAAAAAGTGCTGATAGCTTATCCATGTTGTCTATTTGTTTCTTGGCGATAAAGATCAACTTCTGGCTGAGTTCATATCCAGTTAAACCAGACGGTACTGTCATAATGTCGTATATCTGCAGCAAATCCTGTTCATAAAAGGAAGCAAACTCTCGACGAACACGCTGCAATGTCTGACGAGTAAGTGCCTTGGTCCCTTTAGTCAAGATGACGGATATGTCAAACCCATTATCAAATGCGAGCGCCATGATAGCAAGAAATGTCTTCGTCTTCCCAGATTGGATCTTTCCGAGTAACATACCTGGTTTAATTGCGCTTGTTTCGACTGTCAGGAGATGTTCAACGGTGGATTGGATGCAGCTTTTGTCTGCTTCAGAATAAAAAGCAGTATTTGAAGTAAAAGGCGGATAAAAGATACCGGTGAGATTTAATTCAGGCATATTGTCCTCATCAGGATTGGATCATACATTTTCAGCATTTATACCAGCAACTGAAAGGGCAATTGTTGTTTTCTATTGTTAAAATGACATGCAAATCAATATTTCGTTTTTCCATGACGTTCTAGCTCTAGCAAAACCCTCAATCCATAATAAAAACATTCTTTCTTATACGCAAGTTCCCAATCTTTTAAGAGTGGCAACGCATCCAGACTCTTCAATCTCAGCAACTTTCCTACCTCTTTCTGCCTTGTTTTACGAGAGGTAGATGCCCTATCAATCCAGCTCAGTGGTATATTCCCCCTTCCTTGGCGTAATAAGAAATATCCTTCTACAACACTTCCACCTGATGCTTCAAACAATTCGGCTTCTCTTGGCATTTAGATCCCCTTTCTTGTTGTTTATTAATATCTTCAATGAGGTGTAAGCTTGAAACATAGCCCCTTATCTCATAGTGATAGGAAGGTGTTCTTGAGTCACTGACAACCTCATCTCTCAAATTCTTGAATTATTATACATCCGTATCCAGAAATTGGCGAGCGTCCAACTATGTAAAAAGGAAGATTCCAAGGATAGACTTAATATAAAAACATTACTGAGAAAGTAAAAGGGCTTAAACATAAATATTATCGTCAGAATCTTTATTATTGAAATCTGCCATGCATACCTGTTTCCTCTGAGCATTGTGGTCTTATCCCTATGCGTGGGCATGATATTCCATGCAGACATGCATATTTCTACCAATAAATCTTAATAGCTTCAATGCATTTTGAGTGCGGAGTAGCAGGTGAAAGCGTTAAGCAGGACTTGATCAGGATATCTTTAAATTTAATGGAGTCAAGGGGGAAACAGTCACTATCCGATTGCAGTCTGATCCAGCAGAAGCTGGGTTAGGGAAGCGAGCGACCCTGCTGCTTGCAGCCAAAATACCCTGGGTCTTGTTTACTAGAATGGACCGGAGCGTGCTCCCTAATGAAATTACAGCTAAGTTACCAGCAACTGGTGAGTACCTTATTACCGTTGCCGAGCAGCTAAAAATAGCGAAGGGTGAAAGCTATAGAGGAGCATATTGTCTCTCACTCGAAGCCTCTCAGGAAACAATGCAGACACTGAAACCGGCCTTCTGGGTAGAGTAGCAAGTTTGATCTAAGACTAATGCACAAAAAGGGGTAGGGCAATACTGTTCGGCATGTTTATTGTCTACAAAATTAAACAGGTTACAAGGCACAGCAAAACAGTCAAACGACAATTATTAGGGTTGTTATTTAGAGTAAAGGCAAAGGGCAGCAATA
>JBGQMP010000048.1:0-8402 GCA_041500685.1 Thermodesulfovibrionia bacterium
CAGGAACCTTGGAAAATACGTTAAGGATCTCAAGGCACCTATATAAGAAAGGTATTTCTGCACCTGCCATAAGGCCACCTACAGTCAAGCAACCGAGAATAAGGATTACGGTAACTGCATCACATACTGCTGAAGACATTGAAAGATTAATTAAAGCCCTGAAAGAGTGTAAATATTATGGTGAAGGACTTAAACAAATTATAATTCACCCTCCCCAACCCCTCCCATCAAGGGAGGGGAAACAAAAGGGAGTACGATCAAGAAAGAGGAAACAAAGGGAGTAGTCTTTCAAGGAAGGTATGATTATATAGTTCCCTCTACCCTTGTGGGAGAGGGTTAGGGTGAGGGGTATACAACTTATTTTTGTTTTCACTACAACTTTGGATGTATGGTGAAAGGTTTTTTCATAACAGGCACAGATACAGGTGTTGGTAAGACAGTTATAACAGCGGCATTGATTCAGGCTATAGGGCTTTTAGGGCTCAAGGTATGCGGGATGAAGCCGATAGAGACGGGATGCCTAAAATCAGAATCCAGAGTTGAGAGTTCAGAGTTAAGAATTAAAGACAGAGTGTTAATACCATCCGATGGAATGTTTTTGAAAAAAACGGCAGGTATGGATGACCCCATAGATTTAGTTACCCCAATTCGCTTAGAAAACCCACTTGCACCCTTGCCTGCCTCTGAGATTGAGGATATTCCTGTGGATATTGAAAAGATAAAAAGGGCATACACAGAACTTTCAAAAAAATACGAAGTGATTGTGGTTGAAGGAATTGGGGGACTCCTCGTCCCCATCAAAAGAGATTATTTCGTGCTTAACCTTGCAAGAGATTTTGGATTGCCGATTATTGTCGTTTCAAGGCCGGGTCTCGGAACAATTAACCACACTCTGCTCACTGTCAATTATGCGATAAAAGAAGGACTCACTGTTGCGGGAATCATTATTAACTATAGCCAGCCTCCTGAAGGTACACCTGCTGAAGAAACGAATCCAGAGGTCATAAAACAGATTAGTCCTGTTCCGATTATAGGAATTTTCCCCTATCTCGAGAATAAGGAGGGTACGAATATTTCAGAAGCTGCAGTAAAAAACCTGGATCTCGAGAGAATAAGAAAGTACCTTTTCTAAAGCAGTTTTAAATCACCGAGAACCTTCCTGAGCTTGTCCTTGTTAGCTGAAGACATCTCGCAGAGCGGGAGCCTGAACTCCTCCTGTATCTTGCCCATCATCGCAAGAGCTGTCTTTACAGGTATCGGATTTGTCTCAAGAAACATGACTGCATTTAAAGGCTCGAGTTTGTAATGGATTGCCCTTGCCCTGTCATGCTGTCCCTTCATCCAGGAAGAGCACATCATCGATACGTCTTTTGGAACTACATTTGCGGATACTGATATGACGCCCTTCCCTCCGAGGGCAAGAAGCGGCAGGGTGGTAAAGTCATCTCCGGAGAAAACCGTTATCCTGTCTCCACAGAGCCTAATAACCTCACTCACCTGTTTCATATCGCCTGTTGCCTCTTTAATTGCCACGATGTTTTCTATCTCTGCAAGGCGGGCAACTGTTGACGGAAGTATGTTCACTGCAGTACGTCCAGGTACGTTATATAAAACAATAGGTATGTCAACAGCCTCTGCAACTGCTTTATAGTGCCTGTAAAGACCCTCCTGAGTCGGTTTGTTGTAGTATGGCGATACAAGCAAGGCGGCATCGGCACCAGATTTCTTCGCCTGCTTTGTTATCATGATCGTCTCATCAGTAGCATTTGCACCTGTCCCTGCGATAACAGGAACCCTTTTATTAACCGTTTTTACGGTAACATCGATAACCCTGTAATGCTCTTTGTAATCGAGAGTGGCAGATTCACCTGTTGTACCGCATGGCACTATCCCATTGGTCTCCTGTGAGATATGCCACTCTATCAGATCACCAAGTGCCTTTTCATCAACCTTTCCTTTTTTAAAAGGTGTAACAATTGCGACTATCGATCCTTTAAACATCGCTACCTCCCTTTTTATTTTTAAATGTCGATAATACCTTCAAAAACTTCTACAGCAGGACCTGTCATATAAACATGGTTGTCTCCTGCCCATTCTATAAAAAGGTCTCCTCCGAGAAGGTGAATTGTTACATTCTTCTTCGTGAGACCTTTTATGCTTGAAGCTACAGCCGCGGCTGATGCGCCTGTGCCACACGCCATGGTCTCACCAGAGCCCCTTTCCCACACCCTCATTTTTATCTCTGTAGGATTAAGCATCTCAATAAATTCTACGTTTGTTTTTTTATGGAATATAGGTTGATTTTCTATTAAAGGGCCATAATATGTTACGGGGAAATGGGAAAGATTTTCAACAAAAATGACTGCATGAGGATTCCCCATAGAGACACAGGTAACTCTGAACTCTTTCTCTTCAACCTGTAACGGATAGTCAATAATCCACCCACGCCTCACTTTATCAAAGGGGGGTAAGGGGGGATTTGACTGTTGACTTCTGGCTTCTGGCTGCTGACTTATATTAACTGGTATCTTTTCAGGTTCAAAGATGGGCTCTCCCATATCGACCTTCACCATCTCACCCGCCTTCTCCGGCCTGATGACACCAGCAAGGGTTTCTATACTGAGGATTTTCTTACCGGAAATGTTTCTATCCCATATGTATTTTGCGAGGCAACGTATTCCATTACCACACATCTCTACTTCACTACCATCGGCATTAAAGATCCTCATCATAAAATCTGCATGGATAGAATCTAAAAGGAGAATCATCTGGTCAGCACCGATTCCGAAACGTCTGTGGCAAAGTCTTTTTGAGAGCTCGGATAGGTTATCGAGTTTTACTTGCCTGCGATCTACAAGGATAAAGTCATTGCCTAACCCATGCATCTTTGTGAAGTTTATCTTCATCTCAGGAATCTAGGCATCATCTCACCTTTAATAAGTTCTCGGTATGTCTCTCGAGACCTTATTAGGAAATGTTCCCTGCCTTTGACCAAAACCTCTGCAGCCCTCGGTCGGCTGTTGTAGTTTGAACTCATAGAAAACCCATATGCACCAGCACCCATCACGGCGAGATACTCTCCCTTTTTTGACCTTTTAAGTTCTCTCTCCTTTGCGAGAAAATCTCCTGATTCGCATATTGGTCCGACAACATCGCAAAGGATGGTATCCCTTTTTCTCCTGATTACAGGAAGAATGTGATGGTATGCACCATAAAGGGATGGTCTTATCAGGTCATTCATCCCTGCATCAACAATGACAAATTCCTTTTCCTTGCCCTTCTTCTGATAAAGTACCCCCGTAACAAGTATACCTGCATTACCTGCTATGGACCTGCCTGGTTCTACTATCAGGGTGAGCCTTCTGCCTTTGAGGAGAGGAATGAGATTCCTTGCAAGGTCTTTAGGGACAGGGGGCTCTTCATCTTTGTATGAAATACCTAATCCTCCCCCGACATCAAGGTATTGTATATTCAATCCTTCAGCACCGAGTTTATCTATGAGAAAGAGGATATTCCTCAAGGCATCAACAAAAGGAGAGACCTTTGTTATCTGCGAACCTATATGTTTGTGAATACCGAGGACATTGATATTCTTCAGCTTCGAGGCAATCCGATAATGCTCCAAGGCATCTGCTATTGGGATACCGAACTTATGCTCTTTAAGACCTGTTGCTATATAAGGATGTGTCTCAGGGTCAATGTCAGGGTTGATCTGAAGAGCAATAGGAGCCTTGAGCCTCATTATGCCTGCAATCCTGTTTATTTCTCTAAGCTCATCCTCAGATTCTACATTGAACATGAGTATTTTTGACCTTAATGCAAATCGTATCTCCTCTTCTGTCTTACCAACACCGGCATAAACAATCTTTTGGGGAGATATCCCTGCCTTCAATGCCCTATAGAGTTCTCCTCCCGAGACTATGTCTGCACCACCCCCGTTCTTTGCAAAAAGCCTCAGTATTGCAATGTTTGAGTTTGCCTTGAGGGCGAAACAGATGATATGGGGATAAACCTGAAATGCACTTGTATACGCACGAAAGTGTCTCAGGAGGGTGTTATAACTATAGATATAAAGGGGTGTGCCATATGCCTCAGCAAGCTTCGTGACAGCTATATTTTCGGCAAATAATTCACGTCCGTGGTACTGAAATAGGTGCATGAGAAGTCCTCTTATATACTTATTTTTTTCTCTATTCTTGCATATTTGCACTTTTATCTCAAGCTATGAACCGCCCCTTTGGCTTTGCCATTTCAGATATGTTAAATTGTTATATTGTGGGGAAAAACATCGTAGAGAAAATATTCGAAGCACACAAGATATATGGTAAGGTGGAAGCAAGCAGCCCTGTCGGATTGAGGGTAGACCAGGTTTATACTCAGGATGCAACAGGGACTATGGCGTGGCTACAGTTCGAGGCAATAGGAGTTGACAAGGTAAAGGTACCACTCGCTGTCTCTTATATCGATCACAATATGACCCAGTCAAATTATATGAATCCTGATGACCACCGCTTCCTTCAGACAGCAGCAGCAAGATATGGAGCATATTTTTCAAGGCCTGGCAATGGCATAAGCCATCAAGTCCACCTTGAGAGATTTGCTGCCCCTGGAAAAGTCGCCATCGGCACAGATAGTCATACACCAACTGGTGGTGGAATGGGCATGATAGCCATAGGTGTTGGAGGACTCGATGCAGCAACTGTCATTGGAGGCTCTCCTTTTGAACTCATTATGCCGCAGGCAGTACTCGTAAGACTCTCGGGCAAACTGAACAGACCCTGGGTCACAGCAATGGATGTGATACTGGAGATACTCAGGAGACTCACAGTCAGAGGAGGAATAGGAAAAATTCTTGAATATGGTGGCCCTGGTATAAAAGATTTGAGTGTAACTGAGAGAGCCACCATTACAAATATGGGTGCCGAACTCGGTGCGACGACCTCTATCTTCCCGAGTGATGAAAAAACAAGGTATTACCTCAAGGCGCAGAGAAGAGAAAATAGTTGGGTTGAACTCTCTGCTGATGATGACGCAGAATATGCTGACATTCTCGAGATAAACCTGAATTTCATTGAACCCCTGATCGCAAAGCCCCATAGCCCTGATAATGTTGTCCCCATAAGAGAATTATCCGGCACCAATGTAGACCAAGTCTGCATAGGAAGTTGCACGAACTCATCATACCAGCTAATGAGATCAGTTGCCTCTATCCTAAAAGGCAACTCTGTTGCAGAGGGAGTAAGCCTTCTGATAAACCCTGGTTCAAAGCAGGTTTATGAGATGCTTTCACGAGAAGGACTTATGGCCGGCATGATTGCAGCAGGCGCAAGGATTCTCGAATCTTCCTGTGGGCCCTGTATCGGAATGGGTGGATCACCTGGCACAGGGCAGATATCCATCAGATCGTATAACAGGAATTTTAAAGGACGAAGTGGCAACAAAGAGGCATTTGTCTATCTCGCAAGTCCCACTTCCTGCGCCGCAATCGCCATAAAGGGTGAGATATTAGATCCTCGTGACTCTGGTCTCTCTGTAGAGGAATGTGAAGAACCTGCAAGCTATCTAATAAATGACAACTTACTCATTCCACCCAAAAAAGACGCAAAGACGATAAAAGTCATAAGAGGACCAAATATAAAAGACGTGCCCCTTAAAGAACCGCTTATAGAAAAGATCGAGGCAGAGGTACTCATTAAACTCTCGGACAATATCACCACAGATGATATAATGCCGGCAGGCGCTTCTATCCTCCCCTTACGCTCAAATATCCCTGCGATATCCGAGTTTGTTTTTTCTAATCTTGACAATACATTTAGTAGAAGGGCAAAAGAGACTAAGTTAAGAGGTGGGGGTATTATTGTTGGAGGCGAGAACTACGGCCAGGGATCATCAAGGGAACATGCCGCAATTGCGCCCATGTACCTCGGAATTCAGGCGATAATTGCAAAGTCCTACGCAAGGATCCATAGGTCTAACCTGATAAACTTCGGCATTTTACCTCTTAAATTCCCGAAACCCGAAGATTATGACGGAATTGACAGGGGTGACAGGCTCGTTCTGGAGGATGTAGAAAGGTCATTAAAAGGGAATCAGTTTTACAAGATCCATAACCTGACAAAAAATTATTTCTTCGAGGTATCTTCGGATTTCAATGATAGGGAAAAAGAGATCCTGCTGACTGGTGGCCTCCTGCCATACACAAAGAAAGGCCATTCGAGTATTTGACAAGAAAATTATCTTATAGGTAAAGTAAAAATATTTTGGGCCGCTAGCTCATTAGGTAGAGCACCGCCCTTTTAAGGCGGGTGTGGTTGGTTCGAATCCAACGCGGCTCACCAAATGTCCCCATCGTCTAGCACGGCCTAGGACATCGCCCTTTCAAGGCGGTAACACGGGTTCAAATCCCGTTGGGGACGCCAGTAAAATCAAGGGGTTGCAGATACAACCCCTTTTTTATTACCTTTTCCAGGCTGACGTCGATACAATAGATTTATGGATTTAGATATTGCACTGAATAGGGGCAGCGCTGACAAACCTGCTGTTATACTCATCCATGGCATCGGTATGGATAAAGATATATGGATAAACCCGTCAAAATCCCGCATCCTCGGAGGAAGACTTCCTTTGAAGATTTTTCTTGGTCAAAGACCTTCTGTGAAGAACTTCGGGATCAGCAGGGATAAACCAAAAGAGGACATTTCTGAATTTTCAACGGGGGTACAGCCTGATGTTATAGGGACTATTTTTGATGACCTCAAGTTCAAGGGATTCACGGTGATTGCGTGGAGCCAGGAAAGGCCATCAGGACATATAGATTCCGGCGTCACAGAGTTGGAGGAGATTATCAAGTCTGCTAAGAAGCTGACAAAGGCCGGCATTATTCTCATAGGCCACAGCAGAGGAGGACTTATTGGGAGAAAATATCTACTGAGAAAAGATAGGTCAATAAAGGGTCTTATAACGATCTCTTCTCCTCATAAGGGAAGTTCTATAGCCAGGATTGCCTGTTACTTAAAACCCCTCGCCTCTTTGATAGGTCCTATTTTAAATGCTAACAATAAGAATACCATCTCCTTCTCGATCAAGCAGGTTCTTGATTTTCTCAAGAGCAGAGCACTGAAAGAGCTCCTTCCTGAGTCGGTTTTCTTTAGGTCCTTGAAAGATGAGCCCTTTGATTGGATATATTATCTTTCGTTAGGAGGGACTGATCCAACCCTTTTTAGCCTCTATAGGTGGCGCTGGAACTCTGTTAAGGAGGGCAGATATTATAGGTGGTTTCTGAGACCTGATGAACTCTTCTCTATACCCGAAATTTTTCAGAAGGTGATGCCTGATAAACTTTATCCTGAAGAGATCAAAAGGGGTATGGGTGATGGATTAGTATCTGTAGAAAGTTCTCGGATTCCCTGGTGCAATGAACATCGTAATTTCAGCCTTAACCACGCACAGATATTGTTTGACAAAGATGTAAAAGATTTGCTTGTTAAAGAAATAGATAGAATTAGCTCAAGTTAACGGACAGTCTTTAAGCACATATAATCCACAAATTTTATATACATGGGAGGATATAAAATTTTCGCTCATTCTCGGGCTATCGCCCTCCGAGGCTTTTGCCTTTTGATTTTATAAATATTTTATCGGACTATCGACAAAAAAAACCGCTCAAATAATATATCCTTCCCTGATTTTATGAATAATATGACTTAGCGATCTGAGAGAGAGCCTGTGAGCTTAAAAGTTATAGGGATTACTATTTTGCTGTTGACCTTAGGAAACGGAGCTGCCCTTGTTATTATTTTTATTGCTGCTGAATCGAGGATTTCAGAGCCTGAGCTTTCTTTGATCTTAATATCTTCAGGATTCCCTCTACTGCTAATTGTAAACTCTGTTATTACAGTCCCCTCGATCTTCTTCTTTCTCGCAAGAAAGGGATAGTTCTTTGCCCTCTCTATAGCAGATCTTATAGCCTCAAAGACAGAAGAATTACCACCGTCTCTTAGTTGACCTTTAACAGCGAAAAGTTCTGTGCCTTGACCGGGCATGATTCCTTCAGATATTTCTGTACTTACAATTCCATAGCCATCATTGCCCCCCTTTTCTGTCTTTGTTTCAGCTTCATTGAAGAACCCTCCATAATTTTCATTAGCATCCCTATCACGGGGCATGGTCAAGGCAATCTCGTCTTTGCTCTTTTCTGCCATTTCGGTTCCTTCACCACCTGTTATTCCTTTGTCTGCTGTCATTCTGAGGTGAAGCCGAAGAATCTCCTGACTCGGGACAGACCTGACCGATAGTAAAGAATATTGTTTTTTAGACCCTTCACTATGCTCAGGGTGACGTTTATTGTTATTCTGAGTGATCTCAAAAAATCTGTTTTCAGACAATTCTTCGAGAAGTGATAC
>JBGQMP010000049.1:0-8199 GCA_041500685.1 Thermodesulfovibrionia bacterium
GCTCCTAAGTATGCACCTTTCATAAGCCATTCATGGCCCGTGTGCGGAACGTTTCTTGTCTGATGGTTGATGATCATCTCCCAACCTTTTTCCTTAAATCTTTCCCTCATCTGTTTCGGGGTAAGCCAGAATCTTGTAAAAGGTTCGTTTATCTTTGGGGGATTGAGGAGGGTGATCTTTCCACCAAGGAATTTATCCTGATATTGATATGTTCTCTTGACTCCAGGATGTTTATCTTCAGTGGTTCCATAAACCTTCATCGCCACTTCTTTTTTATCTAACGTGTATATATCAGTAATATCGAAAACAGCAAAAGGGTTTCCGGTATAGGTAAGAAGGACTTCATCATACTGTTTGATGCCTGATTTCTTGAGATCTTCCTCGGAAATGTCAAATACAATCGGGATGCTCCATACAGTTTTTCCATCTGCAAGTAGCATATTGTCGCAGACAGACTCAACGTCAGCCTTTGTCATAAACCCTTCAAGCGGTGAGAAGAATCCATATGCAATGTCAATGACCTCTGTTGCCATCTGAAGACGGACATCCAGTTCCTTTACCTTGGCAGCCTTCATCTCGGCTACCCTCTTAATCGCTGCATCTTTTGGCAGAACTCGTTCAATGATTTCTTTACCACCATGACCAATGTTTTCCATTCTTATCCTCCTTTTGGTTTCGTTATAAGCAAACGCTTATTTGCCTTCTATGACACTGCAAACCTTACTGAATATCTCATTAATGCTGCCTGTACCCATGACTGATTTCAGTATTCCCTTTTTCTTGTAAAAATCCATAAGGGGTGCTGTCTGGGCGTCATACACATCAAGCCTTCTTTTGATTGTCTCTTCTTTATCGTCATCCCTCTGAAAGAGCTCACCACTACATTTGTCACACAGACCCTCTTTCTTCGGAGGAGAGAAATATATATTGTACATCTGCTGGCAGCTTTTACATGTCCTCCTTCCTGTCAACCTCTTCATGAGGATGTCCCTATCGACATCAACATCTACAGCAGCATCAAGAGGGGCTTTCATTTCAGAAAGCACCTTGTCCAGGACCTCTGCCTGTGCAGTATTCCTCGGAAAACCATCAAGGATATAGCCCTTTTTGCAGTCATCTTTGGCAATCCTTTCCTTGACAAGCCCAATGACAACACTATCAGGCACAAGCTCACCCTTATTCATATAGGACTTGGCTTCTTTTCCGAGAGGTGTACCCGCTGCTACAGCAGCTCTTAAGATGTCCCCTGTAGAAATCTGGGGAATCCTGTATTTCTCGACGAGTTTTTTTGCCTGAGTTCCCTTCCCTGCGCCTGGTGCTCCAAGAAAAACAAGTCTCATGTCCCCCCCCCCTTAAATACCTTAAATTTTAAAAATAGGACAGCACCCAAAATGAAAGTAGGTGCAATAATTACTAAAGATTAATGAAAGTAACCAGCGTTAAAAACAAGGAAGTATAATCACTACGCTATCTTAAGGTCAAATTCATATTTTTGATAGATAGATAAAATTTACTTATCAGACCTCTTAAGAATTGTAAATTTATAATTTAGAAATAAAATTATTCAAAAATTACCCCCTCGTGAAGATATCTTTGGAGCTTCCTTAGCGCCTTTCCTCTATGGCTCAAGGCATCTTTCTCGTCCGCAGTCATCTCTGCAAAGGTTCTACTATATCCGTCTGGATAAAATAGAGGATCATAGCCGAAGCCATGAGAGCCTCTCGGCTGTCTCCCAATCCTGCCTTCTGCATACCCAAAAAATGTCTTTACCGTCCCGTCAGGAAATGCCAGGGCCATGCAACATACAAACCTTGCACCCCTTTTTTCATCAGTTATCGACTGCATTTCGTGTAACAACTTTTCGATATTCCTTCTGTCGTCTGCATGCTTTCCACCATACCTTGCAGATAAAGTACCCGGGGCCCCATCCAGCGCATATACCTCAAGCCCCGAATCATCAGCTATTGAAGGTTTCCCTGTATATTTTGCGACCGTCAGTGCCTTCTTTAAGGCATTCGCCTCAAATGTTACTCCCTCTTCCTCCACCTCTGGACACCCCGGAAAGTCATCAAGCGTCCATATCGAGATTGATAAATCTGCAATGATTCTCTTTATCTCTTCGATTTTCTTCTTATTTCTTGTTGCAAGGACTACATCCATTTTCGGTTTGTTGAGTTTCTTGAGTTCACTGAGTTCTTTGGGTTATAACATAAAAAACTGAGCAAACTCAAGAAACTGTGTAAACAGGAGCCGGGGTGCCCTTGAAAATTTAGGAATCTTCTGTTACTATTTCTGATGTCGGGGGAATCCAAACAGGCAGGATTGCTTCTCAGAGCAATTGCCAAAGCCCTTGACTTTATTATCATTGCAGTAGCAGGAGAGGTAATCCCGAAGGCAGGTTATTTTGCAGGGCTTGCCTATCTCTTGATAGGGGATGGTCTCTTCCAAGGGAGAAGCTTAGGGAAAAAACTCATCGGGCTCAGGGTTGTCTCAGCAGATACAGACGAACCCTGTTCGTTCAGAGATTCGATACTCAGAAATAGTGTTTTCGGCATCGGATACCTTCTCTATCTGATACCCTGGCTTGGGTGGATATTCATGGTAATCGTTTGTGCTTTTGAGTTTATCATCCTGCTTGGGAGCAAGGATGGGATGCGTCTCGGCGACGAGATAGCAAAAACGAAGGTAGTGACAGTAACCACTGATACAGAAACCTTAACAGGGAGGCTGAATGCTTCATAATATACTTGGATGGTTCTCGAATGACCTTGCCATTGACCTCGGGACAGCTAACACCCTCGTATTCGTCAAAGGCAAAGGTATCGTATGTGACGAACCTTCTGTTGTCGTGCAAAGAAGGGACAATAAGAAACTCATAGCCGTCGGTGCTGAGGCTAAAAGGATGCTCGGCAAAACCCCTTCAGATATCGTAGCTATAAAACCATTGAAAGATGGTGTTATTGCTGATTTTGACGCAGCAGAGGAGATGCTCAAGTACTTTATAAAAAAGGTCCATAACAGGAGGAGTTTTGTATCACCAAGGGTAATCATTGGAGTACCTTCAGGCATAACACAGGTCGAGCAGAGGGCCGTAAAGGATGCTGCCCAAGCATCTGGGGCAAGGGAGGTCTACCTGGTTGGAGAACCTATGGCAGCTGCCATAGGGGTGGGACTTCCGGTAGGTGAGCCATCAGGCAACATGATTGTCGACATCGGAGGTGGCACAACTGACATCGCTGTCATATCCCTCGACGGGGTAGTTTATAGTAAAGCCGTAAGGGTAGGGGGTGATAAGATGGATGAGGGTATTATCGCCTATATCAAACGCAGATACAATCTCATGATAGGAGATAGAACAGCAGAACAGATAAAGATTGAAGTAGGCTCAGCCTATGAAAAAGATAATGAGCTCGTCCTCAGTGGACAGTTCAGACCTACCGTAAATCGCGATGTCATCGAGTTTACGCCGGGTCTGCATGAAAGAAAAGACGTACATCAGGCTGCTGAGAGGAGCAACCAAGTGACAATGGAGATAAAGGGTAGGGATCTCATTTCAGGTATACCCAAGACAGTAACAATCACTGAAGAAGAAATCCGTGAAGCCCTTGTAGAGCCTGTCAATATCATCCTTGATACAATAAAAATTATTCTCGAGAATACCCCTCCCGAACTCGCCGCAGACATCGTGGACAGAGGAATCGTTCTTGCTGGTGGGGGCGCCCTCCTCAAGGGGCTTGACTCCCTCATAAGAGAAAAAACGGGCCTTCCTGTCATTGTTGCAGACGACCCACTCACTGCTGTTGTCAGGGGAGTCGGCAGTATGCTTGATGATTTAGAACTGCTGAGAAGAGTAGCTTTCAATTAGGAATGCCTAAAAAGAGGCTGCTGCTTTTTCTCTTTATCATCCTATCCCTTGGCTTGATGACCTACCAGAGTAAAAAAGAACATCTCTTGCCTTTGAGATTCCTGGATAATACAATGAACGGTTTCCATGCTGTAGTTAATTCTGTAAAAGACTTTGTCATCTCCCCTTTTAAAAAAATGCTCATCAGGGAAGAGGAAAACACCAGATTAAAAGAAGATCTCAAGAGGTTACTCGAAGAACAGCAGAAGTATCAGGAAGCCCAGCTTGAAAATAGGAGGCTCAGAGAGATCCTTTCACTTAAGGAAAAAGAACTTGGATATGTTACAGCTGCCCGTGTTATCGCAAGAGGTGCAGATCAGTGGTCTAACACCTTTGTTCTTGACAAAGGGCTCTCTGACAGAGTTACAAAAGACATGACTGCTATAACTCCCAAAGGTCTCGTTGGAAAAATTGCAGGGGTTTCCAACTCTTACTCATCTCTTCTTCTTCTTACCGATTTAAATTTCTCAGCTGCTGTAAGGCTTCAGGAAAGCAGAAGAGAAGGGATACTATCTGGCACAGGGCTCAGAAAGTGCCAGTTAAAATATATACCGCATGAAGATAAGGTAACGGTAGGCGATATCGTAATAACATCCGGACTTGATTCTTTATTCCCACAAGGAATACCCGTTGGTTTTATTTCAAGGGTTGATAAAAAGGGGGCAGGGCTTTTCCAGAACATAGAGGTAACCCCCTTCGAGGATAATTCGAAGATTGAGGAAGTAGCAATAATAAGAAGATGACTTACATACTCTGGATAGTTATAATCCTTTTTACCTTTTTCATGAAGGAAAGGATATCACTCTTTGATGTGGCTCCGAACCTCACAGCTGCTTTAGTCTACTATGCAGGCATGAGGAAAGGAGAACTCGATGGTATGTTTTTCGGCTCTCTTATTGGTTTCGTGGAAGATAGCCTTTCTGGTGCTTTCCTTGGCCCTAATCTTGTGAGTAAAGGCATCGTGGGTTATTTTTCTTCTTTCATGTCTGGCAGTTTCTTCAGATGGACGCCCCTTTTGGGTGTCATCGGAATATTTGTCCTGACATTAGTCGACAACGCTATCGTCTTTGCGTCGAGAAGTTTCTTTGATAAAATGCCCGTCAGCATGAAAGCAGCTGTTTTCATAACCATCATACAATCTCTCATAAATGCCCCTTTAGGATTACTTCTGAGGCCAAAGGATATACAGAAAACAGGGTAGCAGGATTCAACAAAAATGAGAAGATAAAAGTGAAAAGGGAATCAGAAAGAATCTTAAGAATAAGCTATATCGTTATCGCAGCCTTTCTCATTCTCGTCATGAGGTTATGGCAGTTACAAGTATTACAAGGGAATAAATATAGGGAGCTTTCTGAGGTCAACAGGCTCAGAATAATGCCGATACCAGCACCGCGAGGCATACTCTTTGATAGAAACGGTATCCCTCTCGTAGAAAACTCCTCTTACTATTGCGCGTCTATAATCTACGGAGAATTCGATAAGGGTAAAACAGATTTACTTTCAAAAGTCCTGAACGTTCCAGTGGGAGAGATACTTGATAAAATAAACAAGGAAGGAATGAGCCTTTTTACTCCCGTAAGAATAAAGCAGGGGCTGACTTTTCATGAGGTTGCATATATTGAAGCTCGGAGGTCTGACTTTCCAGGCCTTATCATAGAAGTCGAGGCCAGCAGGGAATATATTTATGGCAGTATTGGTTCACATCTCATAGGTTATCTTGGAAAACCAAATCCTTCTCAATCAAAAGACCCTGCATTCAGGGATGTCCCTCCAGATGCGTTCATAGGGCAATGGGGCGCTGAAATGCTCTTTGACAAATCTCTCAGAGGTACTCCTGGCGAGAGGGTTATAGAGGTTGATTCCCTCGGGAGAGAGATAAGACTGTTAAAGGAGATACCACCAATAAAGGGAAAGGACATCAGTCTGAGCGTAGACATTAATCTGCAAAAAGAAGCAGAAGAGGCATTTGGAGAAAGGGCAGGTGCCCTTGTTGCTATCAAACCTGGCACCGGAGAAATATTGGGTCTGGTGAGCAGACCCTCCTTCGATCCTAACCGCTTTGCAAAAGGAATAAGCTATGAAGAATGGCTAAACCTTACTCAGGATAATAAGAGACCTATGCTCAACAGGGCTCTCCAAAGCCAGTATCCCCCCGGATCAACATTCAAGATCATCACAGCAATAGCAGCCCTTGAAGAAGGAGTCATTACACCTGAGACGAAGGTGGAATGCAGAGGGGGAATAAACTATGGTGGGTGGCACTTCCGTTGCTGGCGCGAAGGAGGGCATGGTGTAATGTCTTTGCACAGGGCTTTAGTGGAATCCTGTGATGTATATTTCTATGAGGTTGGTAAACGTCTCGGCATAGATAAAATTTATGACTACGCTTCGAGCTTTGGGTTAGGAAAAGAAACCGGCTTCCAACTTGTACATGAGCGGAGGGGAATAATACCGAATACAAAGTGGAAGGAGGAGAGGAAAAAGCAGAAATGGTATCTGGGTGAAACCTTAAATACTGCAATAGGTCAGGGGTATGTCGCTGTCACACCGATACAGATGGCGGTCATGATAAGCGCAGTAGCGAATGGTGGAAATCTCTACAGGCCAACACTGACAAAAGATGCTACACCAGTCCTTTCAGGAAAGGCAAAGGCACGTCCTGAGACCATCGAGATTGTTAAAAGGGCACTTTCAGGAGTTGTGAATGAGCCTGGTGGAACTGGATGGGCTGCAAAGTCGGAGATAGCAAGCATCTGTGGTAAGACAGGAACTGCCCAAGTTATTGCAATGAAGGGGAGGTCTCAGTATCAGCCAGAGAGGTTTAGGGACCATGCATGGTTTGTTGCCTTTGCCCCGGTTGAAAAACCGGAGATAGCACTCTCGGTATTTATAGAGCATGGCGGTCATGGTGGAGGAGCAGCAGCACCAATTGCAAAGAGAGCGATAGAGGGATATTTAAAATTCAAAAATTAAAAATTATAGAGACATATTTGAAAATTAAATCTTTCATTTCATACAAATGTTGCGCATAGACCGAAGGCTGATTAAGAATTTTGATTGGATAACATTCTCTGTTGTCATCATCATAGTCCTCATTGGGATTATGACCATATACAGTGCTACACGTCCCCTCATTGAGGGTGAGTACTCACGATTTTATATAAAACAGGCCTTATGGCTTATCCTTGGAGTTCTTGCCTTATTCATGATGGTCAGCTTTGATTATATTTGGCTCAGTAGATTCTCCCTTCACCTCTTTGTCATGGGCATTATTTTACTGATAACCGTATTCATTTTAGGTAAGGTGGGCATGGGGGCCCAGAGATGGTTGAGCATCGGACCAATCTCTTTTCAACCCTCAGAATTCTTTAAGCTCATTTACATCATCTTGCTCTCGCGTCAACTTAGTATTATGAACGAACCTATCAGCACAATCTCACTTTTTCGCCTGTTCTTCTTCATTGTATTTCTTCCCTTTATCCTTCTCATTAAACAACCTGACCTTGGAACGGCCTTAATAATCCTCGTAATCTTCCTCTCTTTAATCCTTGCAAAGGGCCTCTACAGAAAAATTACGGTACTCCTCATCATTATAGGGTTAATATCCTTGCCCTTCCTCGGCAATATATTCTGGGAAGGACTGAGAGACTACCAGAAGAGCAGGCTTATTGCCTTTCTGGAACCTGGGTTAGACCCTACGGGGATAGGCTATCACATAAGCCAATCAAAGATCTCCGTCGGATCAGGTAAGTTCTTCGGAAAAGGCTACCTGAATGGGACACAGGGCCCCTTCAGGTTCCTACCAGAAAAGCACACGGACTTTATATTTGCGGGCTTCGCTGAGGAGTGGGGATTCCTTGGAAGCTTCCTGATTTTGTCTTTCTATATTGTCTTAATACTAAGAGGCCTCAATACAGCAAGGAATGCGAGAGATGACTTTGGAAGGTTCCTTGCGCTCGGGATAACATTCATGTTTTTAACGTATTTCTTTGTTAATGTCGGGATGACCTTAGGCATTATGCCCGTCGTGGGCATCCCCCTGCCGTTTATGAGTTACGGAGGAACTGCTCTTCTGTCAAATCTTTTGGCTGTCGGATTACTTATCAATATACGGACACGGAGGTTTGAACTCTTTCACTAAAAGTGTTATCTTTTGGTATAATTTTTTCTATTTCGACACTGTTAACTATTCGCTCTTCACTCATCACTATTTTACATGGCGGTGTAGCTCAGTTGGTTAGAGCATGCGGCTCATATCCGCAGTGTCCGGGGTTCAAATCCCTGCACCGCCACCA
>JBGQMP010000050.1:0-8192 GCA_041500685.1 Thermodesulfovibrionia bacterium
TAATCAGCGAAAGACGGATATCAACAAGACCGTGCATAGCATATTTGAAGGAACCTCCCAGGCCCATGACAAAGGCTATTACCAGTTCTGAAGCTGAAGCCATAAGGCTTGGAGCGCCTAAAACATACATCATGGCTGGGACGCCTAAAAAGCCTCCCACTGCAATAGTTGCTGCGAGCATGCCTGTAGCAAAGCCAAGGGGAATGGTCAGGAGAACTGACACCTTTGCATTTAGGCTCCTGAAGTAGACCATTGTACCCGGTATGTTTATGGACTGCACCCAACGCGCCAGTTTTGTCACCTTCTCCTTTTCGTGTGCATTACCAGATTTGTGAGACTTTAACGCATCTATCAGAACTATGCTGCCTACAATTCCCAGCACTACCACAAAAGCCACGCTTACATAAAGATTGGAACCCGCGTCTCCGAAAGCCTTCTTGATGCTCTCCTGTATATGTGCGCCGTAGAGCACACCTGCTTCAGCAGAAGCACCAAGGACTAATCCGAGCTTAAGGTCCACCTGACCGTATTTAGCGCGTTTGAGAGATCCTATAAGCGCTTTTGGAAATTTATGGCACATATTGCTCGCTACTGATACAAGGGCCGGCACTCCGATGCTCATCATGCCGGGTGTGAGGACAAAGGCGCCTCCTGAGCCTATAAAACCGCTCACTAGACCACCGACGAACCCTACAAGAAACAGATATGTCATGTTCATCCAATTGAGGTCAATAAAATTAGCAGCTTCTCGCACTACATCATGCATGTTATTTTACCTCCTTCTTCTTTTTCGCCTCGACGCCCAGTACCGTCCAAAAGCTACCTGTAAATGACCCGTGAAAGAACGAGAATAAAAATGCCGCTGCTATCGGCAGCAGCGCATACAACAACCCTCCACGTGTAAAATAATCAGTGATTATGTCTTGCTTAAGTATCAGGGTCGTATACAGCGCTACACTAAAAATCCCCGCCAAAACCATCTTTCCGATAGGTTTCTTCTTCTTTTTTACCTCTTCTTTTCCCATATTTCCTCCTCCTTTTCCCTTAATATTTTTTCCTTCCCGTGCTTCTAATTACTCATTAGCCCCCAAGGGTATAAGCCTTACATTTATCTAAACAGCCTTTATTATTTTTAAGGTATATCCACTACTACTAGCGGGCACTTCATTTTTTCCAATATTTTAGAGAGTCCCTCCTCTCTATTCCAGCGGTCAACAGCAGGTGATTCCACGACGACGAAATTGATACTCCTCTCAGAGTCTGTGTAGTTCTTGATCTCTTCTCTCAGACGGCCGCTTCTCTGAATCAGCCTGTAATGTATTCCTTCGCTCTGCAACTCTGAAAAGAATTGCTTGAGCATTGGATTCTCACTAGACTCAGCCGATGAGAGATACAGGATATCCATATCTGCTCCGATCCTTTTGCACGTGTTCATCGCATATGTCAGGGCTTTTCTTTCTATTTCCCCTTCCCGCAGGGCGAGCAAAACTCTTTTCTCTTCTTTGAGTATTTTCCTTGCTGTCTCCGTTTCTCCAGCCTCTGCAAAGGTAGCAGCAGTCATGGCATCCTCAAACTTTTTCATCAATTCTTTCATATTCACCTTTTTCCCGCTCATTTAATGTTCCTTAAATCAAAGCCTTTAATTCTTTGTTCGGTAAGCTTTTCTGAAACGTTGCGAGCAGGGATATTTACGTTACATTTTGCTGTACATGGAGAACCATATCTCACTGGCGCTTGCTTTTCCTGCTCACTCAGATCTGTGTGAATATCCGTATTGTTCGTTAATACTAAATCAACAACTTCCTCAACCCTGTCCACCAGGTAGACCTCTAACCCCTTTCTGGCATCCTCCGGAAGATTTTCCAGATCCACCTTATTCTTGAGTGGCAATACTACGATTTTCACTCCCGCCCGTCGCGCGGCCAGCATCTTTTCTTTAATCCCTCCAACAGGCAGGATCCTTCCACTCAAGGTCAGCTCTCCTGTTATAGCCATGTCCCTTCTGGCAGGCCTTCCTGTTAAAAGTGAAATAAGGGCGATTGCAATAGTCGCGCCTGCAGAAGGCCCATCCTTTGGAATAGCTCCGGCAGGGACGTGGATATGAATGTCCTGATGCTCGAAGAAATCCTCCTGGATCTTCAAAAATGATGCATTGCTCCTTATATAGCTCAGGGCTGCCTGGGCCGACTCACACATCACATTTCCCAGGGATCCAGTCAGAATGAGCTGTTTGTCACCCTTCATCCGGGCTGCCTCTACAAAAATGATATCCCCACCTGTTTCAGTCCATACCAGACCCGTAGTAATACCAACACTGTTTTTTGCGTCTGTAACCTCACTGTAGTATTTTCTTGGTCCGAGATATCTTTCAGCCAGATCAGGGGTAACCGTTATGTTTTGAATCGTTTTCTTACGGTATACGAACTCTGTAGCTATCTTGCGGCAGATAGTAGCTATCTGCCTTTCAAGGGCTCTTATGCCGGACTCCCGTGTATATTCTTGTATGATCTTCGATATTGCATCAATGGTAAACATAGGTGGATAGTCTGATAGCCCTTGTCCACTGATCTGTTTGGGAACCAGATAATTCAAACCGATCTCCACCTTCTCATCTTCTGTATAGCCTGAAAACTCTATGACCTCCATGCGGTCCCTGAGGGCATCCTGAATGTTATCGGCGATATTGGCAGTTACAATAAACATCACGCTTGAGAGATCAAAAGGCACATCGAGATAGTGATCAATGAAACTATGATTCTGTTCAGGGTCAAGCACTTCCAACAAGGCGGACGAAGGGTCACCCTTAAAATCCTGCCCGATTTTGTCTACCTCATCCAGCATAAGAACGGGATTGGCAGAATCTGCACGACGTATCTCCTCAATAATACGCCCTGGCATAGCTCCGGCATATGTCCTTCTGTGGCCTCTGATTTCGGCCTCATCTCTCATTCCGCCCAGCGAAATTCTCGCAAATTTTCTCCCGAGGGCCTCCGCGATAGATTTACCCAGCGAGGTCTTTCCTGTTCCCGGAGGACCTGCAAAACAGAGGACAGATCCTTTTGTACATACCGTTGATAACTTTTTTTCGAGAGCCTGTTTAACAGTAGCCCGCACCTCGTCAACCTTAAAAGGCTTAGCAATATAATGAAACGCACCCATTTTTAGGGTCTCTACGGCAGAGTCGACTGAGGCATAACCAGTAATCATGATAACTTTGGAGTCAGGGTATCTGCTCTTTGCCTTTTCAAGGACTTGAATTCCATTAACTTTCTCCATCCTGATGTCAGTCAGGATAACGTCAAAATTGGAGGCCTCCATCTTCTCGATAGCCTCAGCACCACTGGCTGCTGTGATGACCGTATAATTCTCCTTTTTCAATAAATGTTCCAGGTTCCTCCTGGCAATCTCCTCATCGTCAACAACCAGTATCCGAGACTTCTTGTTCGTCATCAATATCTTTACAGCTAAATGTTCAAGAATCCTTTCCTTTACATTATGTAGACCATGATGTCTTTCATTCAGAATCCTCTCTGCCCTCTTGAGATCAAGATTGTCCTCTGTCTTTTTATTCCAGGGAAGGTTAACGAGATAGTCAATATACATAAGCCCTATTGTATATTCTGCTGTTGCAGGGCTTATCTTTGATAGCATCTCCAGTTCATTATTCGCAATTTGCTGGATATGAGGCTGCATCCTTGCCGTAGCAATCATCCGCCGCAGCTCTTCTATCGTTTTCGCCTGGAGTTTTTCTTCTGCTCTTTTTTCTTCTGATTTCTTAAAGATATTCATACTTCTACCCCTCCCCAATTTGAGCAAGGGGCTAATGGTCAGTAAATACAATTAACCCCTTCCTCACAGAATGTACATCTTTTACCTTTTTATTCCGGGGGCCCTTAGTTCTTTTCTGCCTCTCATAGTAGGTGATATACGGTCAACTTCCCGGGGTCTTTCCTCTTCCCTGAGTATTTCCCTTGCCATGTCGTGCTCACCTGCCTCTGCGAAAGCTGCTGCTGTAAAGAGCCTTTCCAATTTTTTTGCCAGCTTTTTCATCTGTTACACCTCCTTCTCCCTTTCATTATTTATATTCGATAAAGGCATCTTTTGTGCCAGGAGGCTTCATCCTTCAAAGTTATTGTTTTATCTATGTTTTTAATTTCTTGTGCGTGAAATCAGGAATATTCATTCGATGCAAATTGCAACAATAGAATCCTCCCTCTCTAAAGGGCGGCGCAACATTTCGCCTCGTAGCCTTAATTCCTTGGCAGCAGGTTTACTTTTCGCTCACAATTCTACGGTGTTGCAATGCGATTATAGGGTGTTGCTTTTTGTAATAGGAAAATATTAGTATTTAAAAAATGTTTAAATTTCACCCAAGCATCAGACATAAAATCACACTCGGTTACTATATCTTGGTCACTGTAATTATCGGGATTTCTCTGTTTACCTTAATAGAGCTTTGGTATATGGGAAAAAAGGTACAATTTGGAGAGGTCACTTCTGAATTCTTTGACACGACACTTGAAATCAGGAGATTCGAAAAAAATTATTTTCTCTATGGACATAATGTGGACTATCAGGAAAATAAAGGATACGTCACTAAAGCTCAGGAAATACTCGACAAGAATCTTAAGGAATATAGAAGGCTCGCAGTAGCCCCACAATTAAAAATCTTAAGAGAGAGTCTCGGAAAATATAGACTCTTGATGGAGCAATTCGCGCAGTTGAGCAGCCATGATGAGAACCAGAGATCAGCTTTAGAGGAAACCATAAGAGAAAAGGGCAAGGAGATCGTAACCATTGCTGAAGATGTTTCAAAGACTGAACGGAAAAGATTGCATTCACTACTTTCCATTACTGCAAGAATTTTTGCCATTTCAACTATTTTTCTATCTCTCTTTGCAATTGCAATAGGTCAGATTTTATCGAGGATGGTCGTTAAACCTCTTCAATCCTTAGAGGAGAAAATGAATCTGATAACAGAAGGAAGGCTCGAGACAGTGGCAATCAATTCAAATGATCGAGAAATCGTATCTCTCACAAGAGCATTCAATAAAATGCTCAAGGAACTGGAATTACGACAGAGACACCTTGTCCAGAGAGAAAAGCTTGCATCACTGGGGACACTCCTGTCAGGGGTTGCACATGAATTAAATAATCCATTGTCGAATATATCATCATCATGCCAGATACTCATAGAAGAGTTCGAAGAGGGTGACATGGAACATAAAAAGGAACTCTTATCACAGATTGACGAGCAAACAGACAGGGCCAAGAATATTGTCCGGTCTCTTTTAGAATTTTCAAGGGATAGAAAAACTTTTCAAAAGGAACTCCTAGCACTGAAAAAACTCCTTGAAGAGACAGTAATGTTTCTAAAAAGTGAAATTCCAGCTGGGATTGAAATGCAACTCGATATACCATCCGATATATTTATTTTTGCTGACAAACAACGCATCCAGCAGGTATTTTTGAATCTGCTGCAAAATGCCATGGAAGCCATCACTGATAGAGGGAAGATCTCTATCAAAGCACAAAAATACATTGTAAGTGAGAGAGCGGGACAAGAAGAAATATGCAAGCATCCAAAATATCGTGGTAAATGCACTGGTGAATGTCCTGTTGATACTGCGGACACAGTTGACATCGAGATAGAAGATACAGGCATGGGGATACCACCTGATGTTCTACCGAAAATATTTGATCCCTTTTTTTCCACAAAGGATGTTGTGAGAAAGGGCGCAGGACTTGGTCTTTTTATTGTTCAGGAAATTGTCGAGGAGCACGATGGGTGCATCGGAGTTTCCAGTGAGGTTGAAAAGGGAACCTGTTTTTTAATAAGACTTCCGTTTAAGGAATGATGATGCAAAACGCAAAAATATTAATTGTAGATGACGAAAAGGTGGCACTGAAGAACCTCGAGCATATTATGAAAAAGGAGGGCTATGAGGTGGTTGGCACACAGAGCGGCGCCCACGCCCTCAAGTTTCTTGAAGAACAACCGTTTGATGTTGTCCTGACAGATTTAAAGATGGAGAAGGTAGACGGCCTGCAGGTACTTAAAAGATGCCGGGATCTTTATCCAGATGCCGAAGTAATAATGATAACAGGGTATGCAACGCTGGAATCAGCAGTTCAGACAATGAAACATGGTGCATTTTATTATGTTGCCAAGCCTTTTAAGCTTGACGAAGTCAGAAAAGTTGTTAAGGAGGCAGTAGAAAAGGTCAGGTTGAAGAAGGAAAACAGACAACTCCGGGAACATATAGATAAATTCGAAGGTAAGGCCAAAATTATCACCGAGGATGCCAATATGCAGCGGCTTCTTAATACAGCACTACAGATAGCACCAACCGACTGCAATATCATTATCACAGGCGAAAGCGGGACGGGAAAAGAACTTTTTGCCAGATACGTCCACGCCTGCAGTCAGAGGGCAGAGGGACCTTTTTTCGCCATCAACTGCGGGGCTTTCAACGAAGAGCTTCTATCAAATGAACTCTTTGGGCATGAAAAAGGTGCATATACAGGTGCAACAACATTGAAGAAGGGGCTAATTGAAACGGCGTCAGGTGGAACACTATTTTTAGATGAGATTACAGAGATGCCTCCCTCCATGCAGGTTAAACTGCTTCGCGTTATTCAGGAGAGGGAGGTTTTAAGGCTTGGTGCAACCGAGCCCGTAAAGGTGGATGTCAGATTCATCGCAGCAACAAATAGGGATATTCAGGATTCTATAAGAAGTGGTAATTTTAGACAGGACCTTTATTTCAGATTAAATGTTGTCTCGTTGCATATCCCTCCACTTTCAGAAAGAAAAGATGATATACCTCTTTTGAGCTACTTTTTTTTGAAAAAATACGCAACCCTTATGAAAAAGGATGTAACAGAAATATCCCGGGATGTACTTGCCTTGCTAATGAGTTATGACTTTCCAGGGAATGTGAGAGAGTTGGAGAATATCATAGAAAGGGGTGTTGCTCTTGCCAACGGAAACACCATTGAAGTTGTACATCTTCCGGAAGACTTGAAAGAACTGAGCATAAGGATATTCAGAAGGGAAGAAGGCAAGATACCTTCTCTCGAAGAACAGGAGAAGGCTTATATTAAGTGGGTTCTAAAGGAGGTCGGAGAAAACAAGACTCTTGCCGCACGGACTCTCGGGATAGATAGGGTATCTCTCTGGAGGAAGTTGAAGAAATACGGACTTGAAGGTGAGTAAACGAAAGGGTCACTCCATGAACTCTAATCCAACCCGAAACATTTGATCTCTGGATTCTTGCGCCCATCTCACAACAGAAGCCTTAGCTGTAATGTTATTTATCACATGCCCATCTTCAAAGAGCAAACAATGCCCCACCTCGAGTGGATATCGTGTTATCAGCCCAAGTCCTCCCGCACTTACATCAACTGAGACACCTATATCATAGACTTCCTTCACTTTCCCCATATAGAAGACGTTTAGAGAATATCTTACAAAAGTAACATGGTATTGCCGCGGATGTTTTCGTCTCAAGTCGCCGATCATATTAACAGCACATATCTACTTTATCAGGTTCTGCAGTCTATCTCTACTACTATGACAGCTTTATTTTTTGGAACTTCTCTGGATTGATTCCCCCTTAAAAATATTAAATGAATGCATTAAAAAAACTCAAGAAAAAAATCAAGAATCCAAAGAGCTTAAAAACTACTTGAGATCTTTGTTTGTTTGTTTGTCATGCCAGCTTGTCCGGCATGTTTTTTGCTTTGCCGTCTTAATTATAGCCTTATATGGCTCAACTTTATGCATTAAAGCTTCCACACCAGGACGGCACATTTTGCATGCCCTATCACCCTTTCCGTCACGCTACCCATGAGTAATTTCGTTATACCGGTCCTGCCATGGCTTCCAATAACTATTAGACCAACATCCTCCTGGGCACCTGTATTAACTATAACCTCATGAGGCACGCCTTTCCTGATTAAAGTTTCCACCGTTATGCCTTCCTTTTCAGCAACCTTCTTTACTATATCAACACATTCCTTTGCCGTTGGAAGGTTTTCATCTTTTCTGGCAACGGAAAGGACGATCAGGGTACCCCCGCTGCGTTTTGCAATGTCTATGGCCTCATGGGATGCAAACTCGCTATGCATTGAGCCATCTGTAGCGATAAGTATCTTTTCAAAGGTAAGTTTCGCCTCTTTGGGTACAA
>JBGQMP010000051.1:0-8024 GCA_041500685.1 Thermodesulfovibrionia bacterium
GGCTTTTCATCACATCTGCCTCCTCAAGCGAAGAAAATTTATGCAACTGGTGGGTTTAATTATCTACATCTCCCTTCTTCCATCGAGGGCTTTACCGAGCGTCACCTCATCCGCAAACTCGATATCTCCACCCATGGGTAGGCCATACGCAATCCGCGTGACTTTAACGTCAAAGGGTTTCAGGAGCTCTCTGATATACTGGGCAGTCATCTCGCCCTTGGTGTTAGGATTTGTCGCAAGGATAACCTCTTTTATTTCATCTTTCTTGACTCTCTCGATGAGTTCCTTTATCTTCAGCCTCTCAGGGGTCATGCTGTCTATCGGAGAGAGCGCACCAAGAAGTACATGGTAGAGACCTTTAAATCTACCTGTCCTCTCAATAACGAGGATGTTGCTCGGTTCCTCTACGACACAGAGTTTCCTTCGGTCCCTTGAGCTGTTGCTACATATACTGCAAACCTCGGCCTCTGTAATATTGAAACACTCACTACAGAACCTTGCCTTTTCCTTAACCTCATTGATCGCTTTTGAGATACCTTTTGCGTCCTCCTCAGGCATCGAGAGTATAAAGAATGCAAGCCTCTGGGCGGTTTTTCTTCCTATGCCGGGAAGCTTCATGATCTCAGTGATAAGATTCTCTATAATTCCTTGGGCCATTCGAATAATGACAAACTCTAAACAATTTGTCATTCCTGTGAAAGCAGGAATCCAGAAAGGCAAAGAGACTGGATTCCTGCTTTCACAGGAATGACGATCCTATTAGATTTTGTTATTTCCCAAAAAGATTCCCCAGCCCTCCGAGTCCTGGGAGCTGTAGTCCTCCTGTCAATTTTGACATTTCGCTGTTGACCATCTCATGAGCACGGCGTAAAGCCTCATTTGCTGCTGCAATGATGAGGTCCTGGAGCATTTCAACATCATCAGGATTCACAACGTCTTTCTCTATCTTCAGAGATACGAGTTCGCCTGCACCGTTTGCAACGGCGGTGACCATGCCGCCCCCTGCTGTTGCCTCGACGGTCTTTGTCTTTGCCTCTTCTTGCATTCTCATCATTTCGGCCTGAAGCTTCTGGGCCTCACGCATTATGTTTCCGAACATCTTTTTTGACATCTCATCCTCCCGTATTCTGCCCTTTCTGCTCCGTTATCGGAATTACATCTGCAATCCTTCCCTCAAAGAGTTCAAGGGCCTCTTTAATAATTGACTCTCCCATCACCTTTTCCTTCAGATCTTTTTTGGTTATTCTCTTTTCTTTTACCGTCTCTATCGTTACCTTGACCTTTGTTCCGATTTCTTCAGAGAAGATCTTTTCTATCACTTCTAAATTTTGCCCAATAGAGTCAGCAAAGAGTGAGTCACCGCCATTGAGAATGATCTTCAGTTCATCTCCAGAAAGTTTAAACTCTGCCCTTGATAGCTTAGAGGCAAGGGGCGTATCTATCTTCTTTATAGACCTTTCCCAGAACCCCTCTGCTACGACCTCAGGGGGCACAGACTTTTTGATCTCAGGCAATGAGTCTTTCATATACGCATCTATGTTTTCGAGGACATCTTTGAGAGGTTTTATACTGCTCAAGAAGCTTGCTTTGATGAGAGACATCTCAAGGGCAAGCCGTGGTGCTGATGCATTTCTCACATCTATCTCTGCCTTCAGTATTTCTGAGAGGAGAAGGGTAAGCTGGTCTTCGGATGTTCTGCCCACTATATTTTTAATCATATCCATCTCTTCTTTACCTAAATCAAGCACTTCCTCTGGCTTCTTTACGATACTCGCGACAAGCAGATCTCTGAAGAACTGGACAAGCTCTTTCACAAAGGATTTGATATCTGTGCCTTGTTCGACGAGTTCCCCTATAATCTTCAATATTTCCTCTCTCTTCCCCTCAATAAGGGCCACTGAAATCTGGGACAGAAGTCCGAAGTCTGTTATCCCGAGTAAGTCTTTGACATCAGACTCCTTTATGTCAGATGAGAAGGATGAGAGCTGATCCAGGATTGTGAGTGAATCCCGGAGGCTCCCATCAGCAGCCCTTGCAATCAATTCCAGCGCAGGGCCAGAGATGTTTATATTCTCGGTAAGGGATATCTTTTTGAGTCTCTCCTTTATCTCCTGACTGGGTATCCTCCTGAAGGGAAGATGTTGACAACGGGAAAGCACTGTCGGTGGAATCTTTTTCGAAGCTGTTGTAGCAAGGACAAAAACAACATGGGGTGGTGGTTCTTCGAGGGTTTTCAGGAGGGCATTAAATGCAGCATCCGAGAGCATATGAGATTCGTCAATGATATAGACCTTGTATCTTCCGCCTGAAGGAGCATATTTTACTCTCTCCCTGAGGTCTCTGATGTCATTGACGCTGTTATTCGATGCGCCGTCTATCTCCATCACATCAACCGAGGAACCATCTGTTACCGATATGCACGATGCGCACATACCACATGGATTAGATGTTGGACCATCTTTGCAGTTCAGCGCCTTTGCGAGTATCCTTGCTGTTGAGGTTTTCCCTACACCTCTCGGGCCAGAGAAGAGATAGGCATGTGCGACCTTTCCTTGATCTATTGAATTTTTAAGGATTCGGATTATAGGTTCCTGGCCGATGAGGTCATTAAAACCTTGAGGTCTCCACTTCCTTGCCAGTACTAAATAGCTCATAAAATTATATTTTTGCTGTTTGCAATTAATTATTGATAAGGAGTCAAGGGGTCCAGGGGTCGAGCCTTGAACCATAGAATCCTTGAACCCTAAATTTTCTGGCAGCCAAGAAAAGACCTCCTATGTCACACAGACAAAATGCTTACCGCTGCTTCCTTCCGGACCTGACGGAGTTCACACCCATCCGTTGCATAGTGCCCTTTCCTGGCTGCGGAAAAACAGTGAATAGTAAAGAGTATTTAGTCGATAGTAAAATTATTAAACTGACCACTATTCACTGATAACTATTCACTATCGTTAGTGACGGAGAGAGAGGGATTTGAACCCTCGGTGAGGTTTTTAAGACCCCACACACGATTTCCAGTCGTGCTCCTTCAGCCTCTCGGACATCTCTCCACTTATCGTAATGAGTGATTCGTAACGAGTCAAAATTAATATTTATTACTTTATTGCACATCACGCATTACGGATTACGCATCACGGTCTTTATTAAGATTAATGAAAAGGTAGGTATAAAATCAAGGATGCGAGCCCGAGAGCTTTTCCCTCAATAACTCATTAACCATCTGAGGGTTTGCTTTGCCTTTAGTTAGTTTCATAACATGACCTACAAAGAACCCTAAGAGTTTCTCTTCGCCTGCTCGATACCGTGCAACTTCTTTTGGATTCTTTGCAATGACATCGTCAACAATCTTTTCAATTTCACCTGCATCGCTTATCTGCACGAGGCCCTTTTCTTTTACGATAGATTCCGCATCCTTTTCGGTCTTATACATTTCTTCAAAAACTGTTTTTGCAATCTTGCCGCTGATAGTGCCCTTATTTATAAGCTTTAGCATGTCAGCGAGCTGTTTCGGTTTCAATGGACACTCTTCGATTGATTTATTTTCTGCATTTAATAGTCTCATTAGGTCACTCATAATCCAGTTAGAAACAGCCTTAGGTTGTCCTCCGAGTTTCACTACTTCTTCAAACCAGTCAGCAAGAGGCTTTTCTGATGTGAGGAGGTCAGCATCATATTCTGGAAGACCGTATTCAGAGACAAACCGTTCTCTCTTCGTATCAGGGAGTTCTGGAAGGGATTTTTTTATCTCCTCGGTCCATCTCTGGTCAACGATAATAGGTACAAGATCTGGTTCAGGGAAATACCGGTAGTCATGGGCTTCTTCTTTGGTCCGCATGGTTTCTGTTATCCCTTTCTCTGAGTTCCAGAGCCTTGTCTCCTGCACAATCTTCCCGCCTTCCTCCAGTATCTTCTTCTGCCGCTCTATCTCGTATTCAAGGGCCTTCTCTACAAATTTAAAAGAATTTAGATTTTTGATCTCTATCTTAACCCCGAACCCCTTTTGTTCGACAGGTCTCACCGATACATTCGCATCGCACCTGAGAGAGCCCTGCTCCATGTTCCCATCACAGACTTCAAGATATCGGAGGATCGCCCTCAGCTTTCTCATGTATTCAACTGCCTCCCTGGGGCTTCTGATATCAGGCTCTGAGACTATTTCCATGAGAGGGACTCCAGCTCTGTTTAAATCTACAAAGCTGTAATTGCCTCCGCCAGAGGCGGACTCGTGAATATTTTTCCCAGCATCTTCTTCCATATGGATTCTGGTAATACCGATCTTCTTTATTTCTCCATCAACGACAATTCCTACATACCCATACTCGCATATCGGAAGGTCATACTGGCTGATCTGGTATCCCTTTGGAAGGTCAGGATAAAAGTAATTTTTTCTTGCGAATCGGCTATAAGAAGAAATTGTACAGTTCATTGCTCGCCCCGTTTTTATGGCAAACTCAATGGCCTTTCTATTTAAGACAGGTAGCACTCCAGGCATACCGATGCATACAGGGCATGTTTGGGTATTCGGCTCCGAGCCGAATTTTGTAGAGCAACTGCAGAATATCTTTGTCTCCGTGAGCATCTGGGCATGGACCTCAAGACCGATAACGGCTTCGTATTTCATAAGTTAGGTCTTCTCTTATGCCACTCTGTTGCTTGCTCGTAGGCATATGCAACTTTCAGAATAGATTCTTCATCGAAATGCCTTCCGATGAGCTGGAGCCCAACGGGTAGATTATTCGCCGTAAATCCACATGGTATGGAGATCCCGGGAACCCCGGCAAGATTAACGGAAATCGTGAATATGTCGGACAGATACATCTGAAGAGGGTCTGCAATCTTTTCCCCCACTTTAAATGCTACAGTTGGGGATGTAGGTGTGACAATAATATCCACTTCCTGAAAGGCTTTCTCGAAGTCCTGTTTTATAAGTGTCCTCACCTGCTGGGCCTTCTTATAGTATGCCTCATAGTATCCTGATGAAAGCGCATAAGTACCGAGCATGATTCTCCTCTTTATCTCTGCACCAAATCCCTGAGCCCTCGTATTCTTATACATATCCATTAAATCTTTGCCCTCTGTCCTGAAGCCATATTTCACTCCATCATATCTTGCAAGGTTAGAGGAAGCCTCTGATGTAGCAAGGATATAGTATGTTGCAATGGCATAGCCTGTATGCGGCAGAGATATCTCGATAGGGATTGCACCGAGAGTTTCAAGTTTCTTGATTGCATCTTTAACGAGGACTTCGACTTCCCTTTCTATACCTTCAATAAAGTATTCCTTGGGCACACCTAATTTCACTCCTTTTATGTCTTTACCGAGGGCTGCTGTGAAATCAGGAACGGGCAGAGGTACTGATGTAGAATCCAGTGGGTCATGGCCTGAGATGATATTCATTAGTATTGCGGCATCTCTCACATTTTTTGTGATGGGTCCTATCTGGTCAAGGGATGATGCAAAGGCAACAAGACCATATCGTGATACCCTGCCATACGTTGGCTTTAAACCAACGACTCCGCATAAAGCAGCAGGCTGCCTTATGGAGCCCCCTGTATCAGAGCCTAATGCCGCAATGCATCCATCTGATGCAACTGCTGCTGCAGAGCCGCCGCTTGAACCTCCCGGTATCCTCTCCAGATCCCAGGGATTCCTTGTAACATGAAAGCCTGAGTTTTCTGTCGATGAGCCCATTGCAAATTCATCCATGTTTGTCTTACCGATAAGGATATACCCCTGCTCGATTAATCTTGACGTAACAGTGCTTTCATGGGGTGGAATAAAATTAGACAGTATTTTTGAAGAACAGGTTGTCAGGATCCCTTTTGTGCAGATGTTGTCCTTGATGGCAAGGGGAATCCCGAGTAAGAATTCTTTTTTCCGTGTCTCTTCTTTTATTTTCCCCTGCACTTCGTCAGCCATCTTCAAGGCTTTGTCTTCTGTCGTAGCGAGGAAGGCCCTTACGAGGTTCTCAACAGCCTCTATCCTTCCATAGATAGATTTGACTAAATCTTTCACAGAGATCTCTTTTCTATCGAGCAGATCTCTTACTTCTGAAATCGTGAGGCTATGAAGCTTCAATATTTTCCCTCTATCAGTTAGTTAAATTCCCTCAAGGTGTTGTTAATTAATTATGGCACGGCATAATCAATATCTCAAGCGCTCAGTTCATCAAAGCGCTCAGTTCTATTGACATAGGTGAGGAAATACATTATCTTAAAAACCAACAATGAAATACCACGCGCATAGGAGATTACGGGATCTCCTTTTCCTTATAATTATAATTTCCCTTGTTAGCCTTATTTCAGAAATCGGTTCAATGCTCTGTGCCGAGCAAAAGCCTGGTCTGCCATCTCATAAAACTCAAGTGGTTGCACAGGCTGATGAGGACGAGGATGAAGGCGAGGTTCAGACACCGCCAGCAGTGACAAAACCGCCTGAAACGAAAGTGGAGACTCCTGGCAAGCAAATGCTACCTGCAGAGGCAAAACCTCCAGTAGAGGCAAAACCATCTGCAGAGGCAAAACCCCCTGAAGCACAAGGGGAAGCCCCTGAGGTCCCTGTCAAACCGGTGCCACCGAAGGCTGAAAAGAAGCCGGCAGCAGATGTCAGTTTCTTCTTCGATGATGCTGATATCTATGAGGTAATCCAGACAATTTTCGGCGAGGTGCTTAAAGTTAATTACATCGTGGATCCAAAGATAAAGGGAAGAGTCAATTTCAGGACGACTACGCCTATCCCCAAGGATCAGGTGCTCCCTGTCATGGAGATCATCCTCAGACTGAATGGTATCGCTGTTGTTGAAGAACAAGGACTCTACAGGATCATATCGATCACAGATGTTCCTAAGGAGCCAGCCACCATACGTTTTGGAAGAGATCCGCAAGCAGTTGAGATAAAAGGTGTTGCTATTCTTCAGATAGTACAACTCAAATATACAAGTTCATCAGAGATTCTGAAAATTCTCACACCTCTGCTCTCACAGGGAGGTTCGATTCTTGATGTACCGCCGAGCTTCTTAATCATTGCAGATACTGATGCTAATGTGAAAAGGCTGCTTCAGGTTGTAGATATCTTCGATAGTGAAAAGCTACGGATGGCTAAACCGCAAGTCTTTGTATACCCTGTTCAAAACAGTAAAGCAAAGGATGTTGCCGCAATGCTTCAGCAGATATTCCTTGGTGCAAAGCCATCGGCTGCACCGGCAAAGCAGCCGACGACAGCCCTAAAAACATCAACGCCTACGCCGAGCCAGCCTCAGCCCACTGCAGAATCAGCAGGAGGAGAGGCCCTCGTTTCTGAGGTAACGAAGATATTTGCTGATGAGGTAACAAATTCCATAATAATCCTCGCTACCCCTGAAGATTTTGTGACCATATCAGAAGCAATAAAGAAGATTGATATTGTTCCGAGGCAGGTTATGATTGAAGCACTTCTTGTTCGGGTAGATCTGACTGACAACCTGAGTTTTGGTTTTGCATGGTCTTTAAATAATCTCAATATAACAAACATAAAACCCTTTGCAAATAATATCAATCTAAACGGCGAGATAAAGATCAACCCCGGTGGTTTAGATACAACAAAGTTACCAGTAACGGGTTTTACCTTTGTTGGCAAGGATCCCAAAAATATTGTTAGGGCAGTTATTACAGCCCTTGCTGATGAGTCAAGGGCCAAAATTTTGGCAGCTCCTCACATCCTTGTATCGGATAACAGGGAGGCAAGAATTCAGGTGGGACAACAGGTTCCCCTGGCGACCACAACAACTACTACTCCTACAACGGGGGAAGTAATATCTGGGAATACAATTACTTCTTCTGTTCAGTATAAGGACATTGGAATCATACTTAAGGTAAAACCACAGGTTAATGAGAGTGGGTTGGTTTTTCTCGAGATAGCTCAGGAGGTTTCCTCGATCGGAGAGAACGCAAAAATCGCTGGGCAAGATTTTTCATCTATAAACAAGACAGAGGCTACAACAAGTCTCGTTGCACAAGATGGAGAGACAATAATTATTGGAGGACTTA
>JBGQMP010000052.1:0-7979 GCA_041500685.1 Thermodesulfovibrionia bacterium
AGTTACAGCAACTGTCTGTATACCCGCCTTTTTTCCTGCTTCTATATCGTAGTTACTATCACCTACGATGATAGATTCTTCAGGGCTTACACCGAGTTTGGAAATTACATAAAGGACAGGGACGGCTGAGGGTTTCTTTTCCCCTGCGGTATCGCTTCCAATGATAAGGTCGAAGTATACGGCGAGGCCAAGTTCCTCAAGGAGCCTTTTTGAAAGATCCTCCCTCTTGTTGGATATGACCGCTTTCTTGAAGCCTGTAAGATTCTCCAGTGTTTCCTTTACATGGGGATACTCCCTCGATTTGTCAACAAGGTACCTTGAATAGTACTCAAGAAATCTCTTTATTACGTCATCCTTGAGATGTCTCTTTTCAGCAGGGAGGGCTTTTTCTATGAGCCTACTAACACCCTCACCAACTATGTTCATAGTATCTCTGACAGTTAAGCTTTTTATACCATATGGTTTCAGAGCATAGTTCAGAGCATCAGTTATATCCTGAACTGTATCAACGAGCGTGCCATCAAGATCAAACATGATAAGTTTGATGGGCATGCAAAATTATAGCAGTGAAGAAGTGAGGAAGTGAAGAAGTGAGCGAAGAAGTGAAAGAGAAAAGAAGTCATGGAGCAAATCTAACTTGAGGAGTGGTACAATGGGTTAAAATAGGTCAGACTTATCCCAAACGTTGCATAAAAGACGTGTATTAAAATTGTCATTCCCGCAGTCCTTAATCGGGAATCCAGAGATAAGAAACTGGATGCCCGATTAAGCCTGTCCCCGCAGGTAGTAAGCGGGGAAACTTTGGGCATGACGGAAAATATAGCAATAACTATGTCTGACAAAGTGGCTTTTCAATGAAAATCAGATAATGGTAGTACGCAAGAGGATGCTACTTGTATTTTTTACCAGTCTGTTTCTGATCTATATGATCATCATTTGCATTGTTTACTTCAGTCAAAAAAAGATGCTTTTCTACCCTGTCAGGGAAATAACCGTAACCCCTAAACACATTGGATTGGATTTTGAGGATATTATCCTGACGACAAAGGATAACGTGAATATTGCAGCGTGGTATATTCCAGCCACAAGTGAGAAGGGTGTTATATTATTCTGCCACGGCAACGCAGGAAACATTTCACATCGTCTGGATTCCATCCGTATATTTCATGACTTAAACCTGAGTGTATTCATTTTTGACTACAGGGGATATGGAAACAGTGAAGGTTCTCCAACAGAAGAGGGGACTTATCTGGATGCCGAAGCTGCATTGGATTATCTTATAAAGGTGAAACACATTAATCATGATAAGATTATTTTTTTCGGACGTTCTCTCGGAGGTGCAGTTGCAGCTGAGATTGCACTAAGGCATAAATCTGGAGCCCTTATCATTGAGTCTGGATTTACATCTGTACCTGACCTTGGGCGTAAATATTTTCCGTTCCTGCCTGTAAGGTTACTTTCCCGTTATTCCTATGAAACAGCAAGTAGAGTGAGCAAGATTACTATTCCAAAACTCTTTATTCACAGCCCTCAGGATGAAATAATACCCTTTCGACATGGAAGGCATCTTTACGAGAATGCTTCTATTCCTAAGGAGTTCCTTGAAATTAGGGGAGGGCATAATGATGGTTTCCTCATCTCAGGACAAGTTTATATTGATGGACTGAATAGGTTCATTTCAAGATATTTTTGAAGCCTGTTCTCATATAACTTAAATACTTATTGGAAAAATAATGTAAAGTTTTCAAGATGCAGATTACAAAATAAAAGTGATAAATCAGGCGAGATTCTCCTGATTTATCACTTTTACATAGAACTCAATACATTTCGAAGCTGCTTGCCTTCGTCAAGTTCTTCCTGTAACACACAAGCGGTGAATGTCTGAAAGGGTGTTAGATTGTTCTGTAAATCAACAGAAGCAGGTTAGAAATATTCCTAAAGTTATATATCTTCCTGCTTATCTGCCTTAATACAGGGCTCAAAAAAAACTTGACAAAAAAATCAATCAGTATTAAACTTATGCATTAACTAAACATGTTTAATATATGAATCGCCGTGAAGCATCTAAAAAAGAAACCAAGCGACTAATATTAAAAGCCGCGCGTACGTTATTTGCCCGAAAGGGAATGGAGGAAAGCACCATCAGGGACATAGCCACGAAAGCCGGGGTGTCCCCTGCCTCCGTAGTTGTACATTTCAAGAGCAAGACGGCATTGCTTGAGGAGGCCCTCTGCGGAGACATTGAAAGTGCTTCGTCTGAACTCGTGGCATCGATGCCTGAAGACATAGAACTCCTTGACCGCTTAATGCATCTATCGAAAGGGTTTTTCAGATTCTATGACAAGAATAGGGACCTTTACAGAGCACTCATTCGCTCCACAGTATTTGAACCCGCAAGCGAAACCCCGATCATGTCAAAGCTGTCCGAACGATACATCCAGTTCTTATCTCACATCATAGAGGAACAAAAGACGCGTGGCATGATTTGGCCTGAAGTGGACTCCGGGATCGCTGCCGCCTCGATTTTCTCTTTGTATATGGGAGCGCTTATCATGCTGTTACGAATGCCGGAAATGACTGTTGATATGGTTTCGGATGTCCTCGCTTCCATGACTGACCAATACCTTAAAGGCATCACAAGGAGTCATCAATGAAAATATTGCTTATACAACCCTCGAAACCTGAGAAAGCAATAGGAGGCGAGGATTTTGCAATTTACGAACCGCTTGCCCTTGAATACCTTGCCGCAGGAGTTGCCGAGGACCATGACGTCCGCATCTTTGATATGCGGCTCGATCATGACATCGACTCTCTACTCCGTGAATACCGGCCGGATGTTGTAGGCATCACATCATATACCGTCCACGTAAACAACGTGAAAATGCTTTTCCAGCAAATCAAGGCGTTCAATCCTGATATCGTCACTATCGTCGGAGGACACCACGCGACGATAATGCCCGCAGATTTTTATACGCCCTTTATAGATGTCATTATTACAGGCGAAGGTGTTTTTCCCTTCAGGGAGGTCATTGTTGGCCTGGAAAAGAGAATCGACCTGTCCGAGATTCCCGGGGCCGTCCATATGGAAAACGGCGCTATTGTCATATACCAGAGAGAACAAGGAATTGATCTTGACGACCTGCCCTTCCCGAGGAGAGATCTTACTGCCGGCTACAGAAAATCATATTTCAGTGAGTGGATGAGGCCCCTTGCGTCGATACGCACATCGAAGGGATGTCACTTTAGGTGCCGATTCTGTGCGCTCTGGAAATTGACCGGAGGGCGTTATTTTACGAGAAAACCGGAATGCATTGTGGAAGAGTTGGGCTTGATTGAGGAGAAATACGTGTTCTTCGCGGACGATGAATCGCTACTTGATACAAAGCGTATGGGAGTACTTGCAGATCTCATCGGGCAAGCAGGTATTAGAAAGCGCTTTTTTCTTTACGGTCGGAGCGATACGATCGCAAGGCATCCGGAACTTGTTGAGAAATGGAAAAAAATAGGCCTTGAGCGTGTCTTTGTAGGGCTTGAGTTTATTCGGGATGCGGATTTGAACCTGATCCGCAAGGGATCAACCGTAGAACACAACGTAAGGGCAGTTCAGGTACTTAAAAGCCTGGACATCGAAATATTCCCTATGTTTATTGTGAAGCCCGAATTCGAAAGGAGAGACTTCGTAGACTTGCGGAAATACTGCCTCGGTCTGGAGCTTGATTTTATCGGCTTTTCAGTACTGACTCCTCTGCCGGGTACAGACCTGTATGACGATGTGAAGGACAGGCTCATCAATTTCAATTACGACTATTTCGATTTCTTTCATACGCTCCTGCCGACGACACTTCCGGTAAAGGACTTTTACAGAGAACTGATCGCGCTGTACAATGGGTCCAGGTCCTTGAAGAATCAGATCAAACTCATGCGTAAATATCGTTTCCGGGAATTGCCGTCGCTCTTCAGAATCTATGGTAATTTTATCAAGCGGCTGAATACGCTGGCACAGGATTATACAGCTAATTCTATGTGAAGGAGTACCAATGGGGAATCCATTTGCACGTTTGGGTCTTTTTCTTTCTCAGATTCGCTTTAGTATTATTACCCCATTTTTGTTGATGCCAAAGATAGCGAAATTGTCTGTTGTTCGCCATTTTGTTGCCTTCTGTTTCGGGCGTGCGTATAGCAATCGCTATCAAAACATCATTGACACTTTCAAAGGAAAGTATGGCTCAGCGATGGCCCGAGGTTTGGCAAAAGCAAAGGAGATAGCAGGGGATACCATTTCCGTTGTGGCGGACTGCGGAACCGGAACGGGCTTTGTAACCAGACAGGCCGCCGATCAATTTCATCATTCCACCTTTATTGCCTTTGATATTCTTTATGAAATGCTAACGCAAGCACGCAATAACTGCGAATGGGGTCTGAATGGGGGCGGACTTGATTATTGAGTTTATGAAATCAGAGGAAAAGGGTAACTCCTAACAAATCATTACCGATGGACGGTTTTTGTCTGCTTCTTCCGCAAATTTTCATCGCTTCATGCCTCTTGAAATTATATACTTGTAGGTGTTAGTCGCACCCGATCAGGGATGATCACTGTGCGTAGTTGGTGAAGAACTCAACAGTAAACCTGGCATCGTCTGTCAGGTCAAATTCGATCTATTGCATTAATCATCGGTCTTTCTAAAACCCGTGCTTTTTCAAATCCTTTTCAGAGAGACCAAAATAGTGGCCTACTTCATGAATGAGTGTTTTTGTAATCTGTTCAATAAGTTCTTTTTCTGATGAACAGAGACTTTCGATATTTTTCTGAAAGAGTATAATCTTATCGGGCAATGGATAAGGTATATTAAAGAACCCCCTTTTTCTTGTGTAGGGAACTCCCTTGAAAAGGCCTAAAAGCAAACCTTTCGAGCCAGCAAGCTTCTTGTCTTCTTTTGATGGGTAATCTTCGACCAAGATGGTTATATTAGTGAAGTATTGTTTGAATACCTCAGGCAATCCCTCGATTGCCTTTTCCACAAGGCTGTCAAATTCTGCTCTCATTACATGGTAGGGCATAAAGTTTTCTGTCAAAGCTAGAGAAATTTCTATATAGCCTTTGTTCGTAGTATTTTAATGCAAAAGACAAGATTTCACATATCAGACACTGTCAGATAGTCGTGATTATTTCTCCTAATTCTCATTTTTTAGAATTTTGATGACAATAAAGATTTTACATAATCCGCACATCTCAGTTGTTTTGTGCTTTTCCCCATTGAAACATCTTTTGTTGTTTGTGGTAAGATAAGCATGCTTTGAGTTTAATTCTTATTAACCAATTAAAAGAAAGGGGGTTAAAAAAGTGACGAAAGGAGAATTGATTGAGAAGGTTGCTTCAGGTGCAAGTCTATCAAAGGCAGATGCCGCAAGGGCTATAGGTGCTACTATTGGTTCGATAACGTCTACTTTGAAGAAAGGGCAGAGTGTTACTCTTGTTGGTTTTGGTACATTCAAGGTATCAAAGAGGAAAGCAAGGAAAGGCCGCAATCCGAGGACCGGCGAAGTTATAACAATCAAAGCAGCGAAGGTTCCGAGGTTCTCAGCTGGAAAATCTCTCAAAGACGCAGTTAAATAAGTTAGATTTCCTTCTGTATTCTTACTGATATACTGCATCGTGAATTACAGTCTTTATTACAAAGACGGAAGGTTCACGATGCAGTTATCTTCCATGCGTAAGTTGTTGATCTGGGAAATAATCATATTAAAATTTACTCAGCTGACTTTCATGGCAAGTTGAGAATTATCTTTTAAGTCACATCTTTTAGAGCCTCGATAGAGATGTAGATTCCACATAGAAAGCAATATTCTTAGGAATCTCTGAATTGCTCAGCCTACAATTACCCGATTTTATCCTTTAATCTTCTGAGCTAAAGAGAATGACAAGTCTTTCTCTACTTTCTCAGTTCCCCGTTAGTCTTCTTAAGGATGTGCTCAACAAGGGAAGCATGAAGCTCTTCAACTTCTTCATCGGTGAGAGTTTTTTCTTTTGACCTGTATATGATACTGAAGGCAAGGCTCTTTTCCCCCTCAGGGATATTACCTCTTTTGTAATAATCAAATACCGAAACCTCCTCTATAAGTTCTGACGGGAAAGCCCTGATTATCTCCTCAATCTCAGAGGCAGGAATATTTTCATCAACAACAATGGCAATGTCACGTTCAACATAAGGATATCGAGGAATGGGACTGTACTGTATCGAATCAGGCGTGAATGTCAAAAGGAGGTCGAGGTTAAGTTCAAAAAGGATGACGTCTATTCTTTTTTTCTTCAGGTCGAGCCTTTCAACTGTGTCAGGTGAAAGAACCCCGATGTATCCAATATGAGAACCTGATATATAGATATCAGATGCCTGACCCCTATGGAGAAAGGGCTCTGAAGAAGGAATGAAGGAATATTCTTTTATCTTCAATTCTTCAAACAAAGATTCCAGAGCTCCCTTTGCGAGAAAGAAGCCGTGTGTATCTTCCTTCCATAGAGTAGGAAGTTTTTCTCTATAGAAAATTCCCCCAAGCCTCAGCTCCTCCAAAGGAAGCATCTTTCCTATATCTTCAAAGACCATTGATAACTCGAAAAACCTTATATCCTTTGTCCCTCTATCTAAATTGTATTTAAGGTTTTCGATTAAAGAAGGTATCAATGTTGTTCTGAGCAAAGACTCTTCTTTTTTCAGAGGATTTTTTATAGCAATGGTATTACGTCTTCTGTCTGTATCAGGGATAGCAATAAGATCAAGACTCGATGGACTCATGAAACTGTAATTAATAACCTCTGTAAACCCTGATTTCCTCATCGCCTCTTTGATCCTGGAAATATTTTCCATTTTTTTATCAGGCTGAGTTGAAGAAAGAGAACTCCTTGGAATTCTTGCAGGGATTCTGTCGTAGCCATAAGACCTTGATATCTCTTCAGCTACATCGCTATCTCTTTTAATATCACGCCTGAATGCAGGGGGATATACAATAAAAAAATCTCCTCTGTCTTCTGTGATTATTCTAAGTCTCTTCAGGATTACAAGCATTTCCTCCTTAGAGAGCCCTGTCCCCAGGATTCTGTTTATCCTCTCGTATCGTATCTTTATACTTTCAGGCTTATATTTCACGGGATATTCATCTACTAATTCATGAATGGTTCCATCGGCAATCTCTTTTATCAAGAGGGCTGCCCTATTGAGGGCTTTCTCAAGAAACTCTATATCAGTCCCCCTCTCAAATCGGTAAGAAGATTCACTTATGAGGTTCAGTTTTTTTGATGTCCTCCTGACAGAAAGAGGGTCAAAATATGCACTTTCAAGAAAAATATTCTTAGTGGAGTCATTGACTTCTGTTTCCAGTCCCCCCATAACTCCAGCAATGGCTATGGGGTTTTCAGAATCCCATATCAGAAGAGAATCTCCTGTTATTTCACGCTCCACACCATCAAGGGTATTGATCTTTGTTTTTTTCCCTGATTCCGTATCTGGTGTTGCAACTCTTATCTTTCTGCCCGTGATCGTATCAGCATCAAATGCATGAAGTGGATGGCCATACTCTAAAAGCACATAGTTTGTAATATCAACAATATTGTTTATCGACCGTATACCGCACTTCTCAAGCCTCTTTTTGATCCACTCAGGCGAATCGGAGATTACAACATCTTTTATTACCCTACCAGCATATCTATTACAGAGCTCAGGGTTCAAAATCTCAATAGAGAAATCAGATGGGGGAAGATCGCCCTTTATATCATGAAGAGGCATTTTCAGAGGAACCGTAAAAGCTGCGGATACCTCCCTCGCAATGCCTATGATACTCAGACAATCTGGCCTGTTTGGTGTAACATTGATTTCAAGGATAACATCATACTCTGTAGTTTCTATTGCCTCGACCTCAAAACCAATCATAGTAAGTGTCTCAGCAACCTCTTCAGCGGTAGCAGTGATATCAACAAGCTCTTTTAACCA
>JBGQMP010000053.1:0-7841 GCA_041500685.1 Thermodesulfovibrionia bacterium
CCCGAGGCTGAGAGCGAGCTTGTTGCAGGATATTTTGTTGAATACAGTGGTTTCAGGTTTGCGCTCTTCTTCCTTGGTGAGTACATAGCGATGTTTATCATGGCTTCTCTCGCAGCCGTATGCTTTCTCGGCGGCTGGACATTACCATGGTATGTTACAAAAGCGCTACCGTTTTTAAAATATGTGCCAGGAATTGTATGGTTCCTTTTGAAGGTCTATGCATTTATTTTCTTTTATTACTGGATAAGGGCAACAGTTCCAAGATACAGATATGACCAGCTTATGGCTATCGGCTGGAAAATACTTATTCCGGTGGCATTGGCCAATATATTGGTAACAGGTTTGGTAAAAATTCTCGTATCACATTAAGGGAGTGAAGAGTGACTGTTAAGGAACTTGCAAAGAAGATATTCTTCATAGAAATACTCAAAGGTATGGCCCTTACCTTAAGACGGATGTTCTCACATGCCGTTACCATACAGTATCCTACGGAACGACGACATATAGCACCAGGGTTCAGAGGCGAGCATGCCCTAGCAAAAAATCCAGAGGGTAAGGCAAAATGTGTTGGCTGCGGGCTTTGCGCTACCATCTGCCCTTCACAGTGCATTCATATCTTCAGAGAAAAAGGACAGGTCACAAGATATGAGATAGAAGTATTGAGGTGTATCTACTGCGGTTTTTGTATGGAGGTATGCCCCTATGGAGCAATCGTGCTAACAGAGAATTATGAATATTCTGATTATAAGAAAGAAAACCTCTACCTGATCAAGGACAGACTGCTGTCAAATTGGGATAAATATATGGGTAGAAAAAAGGGAGAGGAGTATTTTAGGAAATTCTGGCGGCCCATGTCTGAGGATTTCGAAACTCCCTCAGGTCAGGCAATATTTAGAGGGAAACGCTCATGATTCATGAGTTAATCTTTGCGTATTTTGCCTTTGCAATTGTCTTACTTTCAATACTCGTTATAACGAGGAAGAACCCTATTCATAGTATACTCTGGATGCTCTTACTCTTCTTTCATATCGCAAGTCTGTATCTGTTTTTAAATGCTGAATTTATGGCAGTAATGCAGATAATTGTTTATGCAGGTGGAATACTCGTGTTGTTCCTTTTTGCTGTGCTGTTGTTGAACATCAGGGAAGAACTCAGGATCAATAGATATATTGGTGCCTGGCCAACAGGGTTGACCTTTGCACTTGGGCTATTAGTGGTCATTCTTATCTCAATCAGATCTTTTGTCATTGCTCCACCAGGCATGTATACCATTGACCTCATAAAAAAGGAGTCGCATGTAAAGGCTTTGGGGAAATTATTATATACAGACTTCCTCTTTCCTTTTGAAGTAGCATCACTGATACTTCTTGTTGCAATCGTTGGTGTTATAGTCCTTGCGAAAAGGAGGCTGAAAGGTTAGCTCATGGTTCCGTTAAGCTGGTATATGATACTCAGTGCAGTGGTTTTTACAATCGGGGTCTTTGGGTTCCTTACGAGAAGAAACATCATTATTATCTTCATGTCCATAGAACTGATGCTCAATGCTGTAAATATCAATCTTATATCTTTGAGCCACTACCTGCAGGACCTGAGGGGACAGATCCTTGCTTTTTTTGTTATTGCCGTTGCAGCTGCTGAAGCTGCAATAGGTCTTGCAATAGTCATCGCCCTGTTCAGAAACAAGGCTACAGCCCATATGGACGAGATACACGAGATGAAGGGCTGATGAAAGTGCAAAGTTCAAAGTTAAGAGTTGAAAGTTTAAAAGGTTGAAAATATGAAGACTTATTTATTTATACCCTTTTTACCTCTTGCAGCCTTCGTTATCAATATCCTTTTCGGCAGAAACCTCATAAAAGATAAGTCACACTGGTTTTCGTGCCTTGCGATTATCGGTTCCTTTGTCGCCTCCGTAATAACCGCCTCGGATGTTATCGGCGGTAAGATAATAAACGAAGATCTCTACTCCTGGATAATCTCCGGTAAATTCCAGGTCTCTGTCGGTTTTCTAATCGACCAGCTCACTGTGGTAATGCTCATAGTCGTCACAGGTGTAGGCTCTCTTATCCATATATATGCTGTCGGTTATATGCATGGCGATAAGGGCTTTTACAGATTCTTCTCCTATTTAAGTCTCTTTACATTCTTCATGCTCATGCTTGTCACAGCGAATAACTTTGTTCAGCTCTACCTCGGCTGGGAGGGTGTTGGTCTCTGTTCATATTTTCTAATAGGTTTCTGGTATGAAAAGAAGGCAGCAGCCGATGCTGGGAAAAAAGCATTTATTGTAAATAGATTTGGAGACTTTGGTTTTGCCCTCGGTGTATTCATGATATTCCTTACATTTGGGACGCTCCAGTATGTCCCTGTATTTGCTCAGGTAAAAAACGTTGTAGGCCAGACGGTACATTTACTCGGATACGAGGTGAATTTAATAACACTGATAGCATTACTCCTTTTCTGCGGCGCCGTCGGTAAATCAGCCCAGATACCCCTCCATGTGTGGTTACCTGATGCAATGGAAGGTCCTACACCTGTCAGCGCTCTTATCCATGCTGCAACAATGGTCACTGCTGGTGTATTCATGGTAGCGAGGTGTAACGCCATATTTAATCTGTCGCCTGTGGCAATGAATGTGGTAGCTATTGTTGGAGCGGTCACAGCCTTATTCGCGGCTACCATCGCCGTTGTCCAGAATGATATAAAAAGGATCATCGCTTACTCTACGTTAAGCCACCTTGGGATGATGTTCCTCGCATGCGGTGTTGGTGCCTATGCTGCAGGGGTCTTCCACCTTTTTACCCATGCCTTTTTCAAGGCTTTACTCTTTCTCGCCGCAGGAAGTGTTATCCATGCCGTTCACCACAATGATATCCAGAGAATGGGTGGTCTCAAAAAATATATGCCGATTACTTTCATTACCATGTTCATAGCAGCATTAAGCGCTGGAGGCGTTCCGGGTCTTGCAGGATTCTTCAGTAAAGACGAGATCATTTGGTCTGCCTTTGCCTCTGGAAGCCCCATAGGCAAGTTTGTATGGATTATCGTTACTGCTGTTGCATTCTTTACTCCTTTTTACTCATTCAGGATGATTTTCCTCACATTCTACGGCAAATTCCGTGGAACCCATAAGGAGGAGCATCATCTCCACGAGTCCCCAGCAGTGATGACCATACCTCTCATAATACTGGCTGCTGGTGCAGTTGGGGTTGGATGGGTTGGTATTCCCCCAGTACTTGGTGGTGGCGCAAACTTTGCTGAATTTTTAAAACCCGTCGTTGGGCATCCTGAGTTCCATGGAACACATGCGCAGGAATTCGGAATAATGGGTCTTTCAACCACTATAGCCCTTACCGGACTTGTTATTGCTGCAATCTTTTATCTCGTAAAAACTGGCATACCTGTTAGACTTGCACGGAACTTTAGCAGTATTTACAGGATACTCTTCAATAAATATTATGTTGATGAACTTTACGGCTTTATTCTCATCAGGCCTACACTCTGGATTGCGAATCGCTTTATTGAGGGTTTCACGGATGCAAAGATCATAGAAGGTATCGTGAATGGTGTCCCAAGGTCAATCGGAAAATTCGCCGGCATATTGAGGAAAGTACAAACAGGTCTTACACAACAATACGCAATCATAATGGCTGCCGGGATACTAATTTTAATCATCTTAATGTTATGGTGATGATATGGAACAGGTAATAATGAATAAGCTGGGTTACCCGATTCTTAGTACGATTATATTTCTTCCTGTTCTTGGGGCCCTGCTGCTCACCCTTATTAGCAGGTCGAGGGAGTCACTGATAAAATGGTCCGCCCTTATATTTGCCGTTCTGACATTCATCCTTTCTCTTCCTCTCTTTATAAACTTTGATAAGACAACCTATAAGATGCAGTTTGCCGAAATGCATAATTGGATCCCTGCCTGGAATGTAAAATATTACTTAGGCGTTGATGGTATAAGCGTTTTCCTTGTACTTCTTACCACTATCTCATCGATTCTCTGCATCCTCATTTCCTGGCACTCTATAAAAATAAAGGTAAAAGAGTTCTATATAGCTATCCTTCTCACATGTGGAGCAATCGCAGGTGTATTTTGTTCTCTCGATTTGTTCCTTTTCTATATCTTCTGGGAAGCAATGCTCATTCCCATGTATCTCATTATTGGGGTCTGGGGAGGCCCGAACAGGATTTATGCAACAATTAAGTTTATCCTTTATACTTTGGTCGGTAGTGTACTGATGCTTGTTGGAATAATATTCCTCTATTTCCTTGCAGGAAGGACATTCGATCTCCTTGAATTGACAACAAAAACATACCCCTACAATGTGCAGTTCTGGCTTTTCTGGGCTTTCTTTTCTGCTTTTGCAGTAAAGGTCCCCATGTTCCCCGTGCATACATGGCTCCCTGATGCACATACTGAGGCACCAACAGCAGGTAGTGTAATCCTTGCAGCTATTCTCATCAAGATGGGAGCATACGGCTTCCTGAGATTCTCTATACCCCTTTTCCCTGATGCTACAAAGGCCATGGTTCCTGTCATGTTGACCCTCTCTGTTATTGCCATCATATATGCTGGATTAGTGTGCCTTGTCCAGAAAGATTTAAAGAGGCTGATTGCATATAGTTCTGTAAGCCATATGGGTTTCATTACTCTGGGAATCTTCGCCCTCAACAGTCAGGGAATAGAAGGCGGTATTTTACAGATGATCAACCATGGGGTTGTAACAGGTGCACTCTTTATATGTGTCGGAATAATCTATGACAGGACACATACACGGAAGATTGCAGACTACGGTGGGCTTGCAACACCAATGCCTATTTATGCAGCCTTTTTCATGGTCTTTACCCTCGCTGCAGTAGGGCTACCCGGCACAAACGGATTCATAGGGGAATTCCTCACACTCCTTGGTGGTTTCACAACAAGTAAATTAGCTGGAGTGCTTGCATCATCAGGAGTAATCATAGGCGCAGGCTATATGCTCTGGCTTTACCAGAAGGTTTTCTTTATGAAGATCAATGAAAAAGTTGTTGGTTTGCCTGACATGGACTTAAGAGAGATGGTAGCTCTCGTACCCCTCATCATCCTTGTTTTCTGGATAGGTACCTACCCAGTCCTATTCCTCGACTTTATGCACCCGACAGTACAGCATCTCTTAGAAAGGGTTAATGTAGCAGGTGGCGTGCAAGAGACACAAATAGCAAGAGCCCTTTGGGAGGTAATCAGATGAATTTCCCGTTACCGAATCTCGGACCTGTCATGCCTGAGCTTTACATGACCGCCCTTGCCCTTATACTTTTATTAGCAGACCTCTTTATAAAAAAGAAGGAGGCCATTGCAGCATTGAGCATCGTCGGTATCGGCGTTGTTGCATATACCTTGATTGGGTCTTCCGGTGTCACTTTCGGAGGAATGTTTATTTCTGATGGTTATAGCACCTTCTTTAAAATCATCTTTTTAGTAAACGTTGTCCTCTCGGTTTTAATATCCATTAAATATATCGCTATCGAGAAAGTCAATTACGGAGAGTATTACACTCTCATCCTCCTTTCAACTCTTGGTATGATGATTATGGCCTCTGCTGGCGACCTTATCGTGCTTTATCTTGGTCTTGAACTCATGGCCCTTAGTACGTATGTCCTCGCAGGTTTTATACGACATGATACTAAATCAAACGAGGCAGCATTAAAGTATTTTCTTCTGGGTGCCTTTGCATCAGCCTTCCTGCTTTACGGAATTTCACTAATTTATGGTCTCACAGGCACAACTGATATTAAGGCAATAGCGCTCTATATCAGCGGAAAGGGTCTTATCGGTAATCCTGCACTCTCTCTCTCCATGATACTTTTTGCCGTTGCCTTTGGGTTCAAGATTGCTGCAGCACCATTCCACATGTGGGCACCTGATGCGTACGAGGGAGCACCAACGTCTATTACGGCTTTTATGTCCGTCGGTCCCAAGGCAGCCGGTTTTGCAGTTCTCGGAAGAGTTTTCATGATCGCCTTTGTATCGATAAAGCTCGAATGGGTAACAGTCCTCATCCCTCTTTCAATCCTTTCCATGGCTGTTGGTAACATCGTTGCTTTAGCCCAGACGAACATCAAGAGAATGCTTGCGTATTCATCTATTGCTCATGCAGGGTATGCTCTTATCGGTATCATTGTAGCAAATAGTGAGGGCCTTGCCAGTATGATGAACTACCTGATGATATATGCCTTCATGAATATGGGGGCTTTTGCAGTAGTAATCATGCTCAGGACTGAGGGTTTTAAAGGTGATAGTATTACAGACTATGAAGGCCTTGCCAAGACGCATCCATTTTTAGCAGCCCTTATGCTGATATTCATGTTTTCCCTTACAGGCATCCCGCCCACAGCCGGATTCATTGGTAAATTATATGTATTTATGGCTGCAATCAATGCCGGTTACACATGGCTTGTCCTCGTTGCGGTTGTCTTCAGTGTGATATCTGCATATTTCTATTTGAGGATTGTCATGTACATGTATATGAGGGAACCAAAAGTTGAGGTAAGCACCTCTAAATCCGGGGCACTAGGAGTTGCCCTTGGAATTACAACAGTAGCCGTGCTCGTAATAGGCGTATTCCCATCTTTTCTCGTAAAGCTTGTCAAGGCAGCAATATCAGGGTTCTAGATACTCTCTTATAAAATAAGCCTGCAGAAAAGTATGTTTTTGTCACCCTGAATTTATTTCAGGGTCTCATAAGCTATTGATTTTATTAGCTGAAACAAGTTCAGCATAACATTTTGTATTATTATATTGGTTTTTCGGCAGTCTCAATTTACCTGTTAAGGCGTAGGGCCCACTAATTTACCTTTTTCTTTTTCACTGTAAAGAAGAGTAATACTGTTGCGCCTATTCCGATTAGAGAGCGTGCAATAGCACCTGATACCAAAATTCCTTTTCCCAAAATTTTCTTCACTTTATTTGTGTCACCCATTCTAAATCAATAATATCATCTGCGACAAATAATGTGCAAAGTCAATTGACTAAAAGGTGAGATGTTAGTGTAAGAAAACGGGTACTCTTCCCACTGCCACTTATGTATCAGCCTTTCCAGTTAACCACGATTCATACCAACGCGGAATTTTAATACGCATACCACTCTTGGAAAGCCTTATAGCCTCCTCTATCCACCCTAACCTGTTCTCGAGGCTTTCACACCATTGCCTCAACTCATCCAACTGCTTGAGCATAGTATCAAATAATTCCAAGTCATATATCAGAGTTGCTCGTACGTTATCCCTTCTTCGTACATTGTTTCTTCCATTATCTGATCGTACCCGTTTCTTCATGACACTATCATTATCTTCTGAAGAGCAGAAATCTGTGATAGAAATCACGGGAGCATGAAAAAATGGCTTATGAGAAATTATTCAGCTTTTACAACTTCTAATGCCTGAAATGCTTCGAATCTTACTTTTTCTAAAGCTTCTTGAGCATAATCATCTGTTATGGAACTGCGAACATTGTTTATAATGCCGAGCATTCTCTGCAACGATTTGCCAAAAAACAAGTTTATTCCATATCGATATGTTCTTTCTAATTCATCAATATTCACCTCAGGAGTGTTCATCAATCTTTTAAATTGTGATATTGCATGTTCAATAAAATGCCGCATAAACTTTATTTCTAGTTCCAAGGCTTGCTCAATGTGAACATCCGCACGAACCATTTCCCGCGTTGCAAGCTCACTAAACAAGTGTTCATAGTGCCTTTTCCTTTCTCTTTCGAGAGAATCCATTTCTTTGTTTAATAATGCTTGATACGATTGACCTATATCTTTCATGTATTTCCTGTTTATAAATGGTTA
>JBGQMP010000054.1:0-7841 GCA_041500685.1 Thermodesulfovibrionia bacterium
AAGTATCAATTCTATTATTCTGGGTATCTTGGCTTTAATTTCAGGGGTTAATTCCATACCCATTTCGAGGGATATAGGTTCGATACCAATAACTGTTGTATGGGGTGTTTTCCCAATCAGCCCTGACAAATCTATGACTTCCAAAATTCCAATTTGGTGAACGGAAGTCTTAAAACCAGGCGGGCAGTTTCTGACTTCATCAATGTCGAAACGATAAATAGAACCGGGTTCAGCGCCTCCTTTAACTGCATCTATCACGATAAGCCGATCAGCCTCAGTGATAACATTTAAGAGACGAAAGCCATCGGTCCCCCCCTCGACAACAGAGACCTCTGGTGGTAAGTCCATCTTCATAAGCTCGTTGGCTACATGAACTCCCACTCCTTCATCAGACAGAAGAAGGTTGCCTACTCCAAGAATAACAATTTTTTGGGGGGAGATTGTCTCTCCCCCCTTTGAATCTGCTTCAGTAGGCGCAGTCATTTATCTATTCGATGAGGAACTTCCTGATCTCATTTGTCTTTGGATCAATAATGTGGATAGCACAGGCCAGACAAGGATCAAAGGAACGGATTATCCGAACTACATTGTTCGGGTTTACAGGATCAGGTACGGGAGCACCAATGAGGGCTTCTTCGTATTGGCCACGGACTCCATTTTCGTCGCGCGGTGAGGCGTTCCAGGTGGAAGGGACAACAGCCTGATAATTCTCTATCTTCTTGTTCTTGATCTTGATCCAATGACCTAAGGCGCCACGGGGTGCTTCATGGAATCCAGCACCCATGCCACTTTCAGGCGGATCCCAATGTTCAGTGTCGTGGATCTTGAATCCTGGTTTGGTCATTTCAGTAAGGAGTTGATCCAGCCACACATAGCAGGCATCCACTACCAGTTTAGTCTCGAGGGCTCGAGCTGCATGACGGGCAACTGCACCTGGCTTTGCCCCTTTTTTGACCAGATTAATAAGGTCAGGATTTTTGGCAACAAGCTGACGCGCTAATGGTCCAACCTCCATAGGTTTATCATCGTAACGAGGAGCCTTGACAAAGGAGTATGCCCCCTTTTTGTCAAGGTCAAATACCTGCTCACCATCGTAGGGATGCACAGGGTTCTTTGCCTTATACCATGCATTTTTTACCGACTCAGTAATCTTCTTCGTATCAACAGGATCAACCTTTATATTCGCAGGATTCAACCCGATAATGACACCCGCTGGAAAGACAAGGTCTTTACCTTCTGGATCCTTAGGGAAGTCTCCGTAGGAGAGATAGTTGTGATGACCACCACCTACACCCATCTTTGCCAGTGGCCAGAGAGGGCCAGTTCCAAAGGCAAGGACATCAGGTATATAAACTTCTTCAATAAACTTTTTCTGTTCATCGAGCATGGTGCGGAAACGAGCCCACTGGTTTATATCAGGATACGAGGTTACACCCCCGACCACGATGTTCTGGTAATGAGGAGTCCTGCCACCCCATATTGCCCCCATATTTCTGGCTTTTGCGTGCATCTTCAGGGCATGAATATAATGACTGACTGCAGAGATTACAATATCTGGATCTTTGACTGTAAATTCATCTGGCTCATAGCGTGGTGTTAAAGGATAGGTATCTTTTGCCTGTACTAAACCAACAATCTTATCCTTAACAGCCAGCAACTCCTTGTCTTTACCTTTGTAATTGGCAACAGCCATGATATCAATATAATCAAGTGCGCTAAGCTGGTAAAAATGGAGTGGGTGGTCATAGATATATTCAGCACCCATCACTAAGTTTCTGATGAGATTCCCTCCCCAGGGAACTTTAGCCCCAAAGGCAGCATCGAGAGCACGGGCAGAAGTTATTTGATGAACACTGTAGCACACTCCGCAGAAACGGCTGGTTACAAAGGAGGCATCTCGAGGGTCTTTCCCAATAAGCATGGCCTCAAATCCACGGGCCATGGTACCGCTGCTCCACGCGTTTTTAACCTTCCCATCTTCGATTTCTACTTCAATTTTCAGGTGTCCTTCAATCCTGGTCATTGGATCTATCGTAATTTTCTTAGCCATTTATTCTCACCTCCTTTTATGTATCTTTCTTTAATACACCGGATTTTCTCATAGCCCATATCTTCTTTGAGGTCTCGCTTTCAGCGGTATAAAGAGGGGTCATTTGAGCATAAAAACCTGGCTCAGCACATCCCATACAAGCAGCACCACAATCAATACAGAAATTAATTCCATCATTCCATCTGCGGATAGAACAGTCAGAGTTCGTTACCGGTCCTTTACAGCCCTTTTCAAACAAACACCAGTTTTTCTGTTTGGGGTCGTTCCAATCCTTGAGGAACTCACCAGCATCAAAATGAGCGCGTCGTCTGCAATTGTCATGAATCGATTCCCGGAAATACATAACAGGACGTCCGATTTTATCCAGTTCAGGTACTTTGCCTGTGGTAAGGAAGTAGAGAATCGTTCCTGCGAGGTGATCTGGATGAACTGGGCAGGTGGGAAGATTGATGACAGCCTTACCAGGCAGAGCCTTGTTAAGCCCTATACCTTTGCTCGGAGTGGCTGCAGGAATACCACCATAAGTAGCGCAGGCCCCCACGGCAATTATAGCCCCTGCCTTTTTGGCTGCTTCTTCTACGATTTCTCTGAAGGGACGTCCACCAATCATACAGAACCGATCATCAGCAGAGGGAATTGAACCTTCAACTATTAATACATAACCACCTTCCTTTACGGTGTCGTTGTACACCTTTTCGGCGAGATGCCCGGCAGCTGCCATAGCGGTTTCATGATATCTGAGGGATATCTTATCAAGAATAATAGAAGCAGCAGGCGGGTTAAGTATTTGGGTAAAAGAAATAGTACATCCCGCACAATCTTGCCCTTCAAGCCATATTACTGCTGGTTTGTTTGAGGTAGGTTTTTCTAATGCATGGACGACTCCAGTTGTAAATTCAAATTCTGAGAGCCCAAGTACTGCTGCTGTTGTAGCGCAATATTTAAGGAAGTCTCTTCTGTTTATGCCGTAAGCTTTTAATTCCTGTTCGAGAGCCTTACTGACAATATCTTTTTCCTTCATGCTTCACCTCCTTCTAGGTTTGCTTTGTACATTCATAGTGCAGGTTCATCGGCTTTACTATTTTTAAATTATCACCTCCCTCTCGTTTAGCTCTACAGATTCATTCTGCTTCATTCTGCAATTTTTTAATCTTAAAACTAGCGTAATCAGAAACAAAAGTCAATGATTATTTCGGAGATATTCGTGAATGGACAGGTAAAATCAATGCCGAGAGGCCATGATAAATGAAAGCTATTACGTTATTTTGAGAGATGTGATATAAATCATTTTAAAATGTTAATGGGATTACACCTATTTGATAAAGTGTATTAAATGACACGAATAACAGAAGATACTTTTGAACAGGCTCAGCATATCTTGAGAGAATCATCAATCATTAACCTTCAGGGTGTGACTTTTATTGATCCCTACGGTATGGTCGGTCTTCTCGAGATTGGTGAACTCTTGAAATTAAAGGGAGTCCAAAAAACTCTTTTCCTTCCTAAGTCAGAAGAGGTTATTAAGTATCTCGAAAGGATGGATTTCTTCAAGTTCGTCAATAGATACTTCAGGCTTGAACCTCCAGAGCCGGAAACACCGGAAAGATATTTAAGGAGTTCCTATTCAGATGTCCTTCTTGAGATCACACCGATAGAAAAGTCAGATGACATCCACTTTATCGTTGGCAGGGTTAAAGGCCGTGCCCATGCAATACTTACAAAGCATCTCTACTATGATGAAAGGGCAATTCATGGCTTTATCGTGGCCCTTTCAGAGGTATGCCAGAATATTCTTGAGCACAGCGCAGGCACCGGTTTTGTGGGGATACAGAAGTATCATTTTCAGAACCTGAACAAAAATGTTGTCAAGATTGCCGTTATGGATATAGGAATAGGTTTTAGGCGATCCTTATCAGAGAGATTGAAGTTGAAAGACGATATTGATGCCATAGAAAAAGCATTGCTCTATGCTGAATCAAGATATTCTGATAGGGGAAGAGGACACGGACTCGCTGCAGTGAGACGATTTGTCAATCAATGGAATGGCAAGCTCTCAATCCGCTCAGGGACTGCGAAACTCTCAATAATACCCAAATGGGCACGGGGAAAGGAGAAGGAGGTAAATCTTGCCTATTTCCCCGGTGCACAGATAAATATCATGTTGCCCGAGGTGTGATACATTCAGCTTGACTTTTGAAGAAAGTAATACACAAAATAGCAGTAATACAAAATTTATATGTAATACCATTTCTGGAGGTAAGAAAATGTCAACAATTACAAAAAAGGGTCAAGTAACGATACCCAAACCCTTGAGAGAGAAACTGCATATTCAAGAAGGTGACAGTCTTGTCTTTGAAATGAAAGATGACATGCTGATTTTAAAGAAGAAGGAAAGAAGATCTATACTGAGCCTCGGTGGAATTGCAAAGGGCAGGAAAGTTGGAATTGGGAGCGAAAGGGAATATACAAAAACGATGGTTTCAAAGAAAATTGCGAAAGAAGGGTTAAGGAATGGATGATCCCATTTTTGTTGATACCAATATATTCTTGAGATTTTTTGTCAGGGATTCAGAATCCTTCTACCAGAAGGCTAAAGAACTTTTTGAGAAAGCAGAAAATAGAGAGGTAAAACTCGAAACAAGCGATTTGGTTCTTGCTGAAATTGTCTGGGTTCTTGAATCATACTATGATTTTTCAAGGACCGAAATAAAGGAAGTCGTTGACGCGATCCTTGAGACAAGAAATATCAAAGTGGCTAACCATGCAAGGGTAAAAGAGGCAATCATGCTTTACGCATCAGGAAAGGTGGATTTTATTGACGCTTACAATATTTCCTATATAAGGGCAAAGGGGTACCACAAGGTGGCTACATTCGATATGAAACATTTTAAAAATGTTGAAGGAATAGCTTCCATTTGGTGAAAGGCTTGTCCCTCTACTCTTTTCTGACTCGTCATAGCCGCATATTTTTTATGATTCCAGAAGGATAAAAATTTTTCAGAAGCGAAATATTTTAAAATATCACTATGAAAGCAGAGAAGAATCTTATCGTCGTCGGTGATAGAGTTCTCATCGAGCCTGATGAAGGTACGGACAAGACCAGTTCCGGGCTTTTCCTTCCTCCCACTGTTAAGGAGAAGGAAAAGGTGGTCGGAGGATATGTTGTGAAAACAGGTCCTGGCTATCCTATTCATGACCCTAATATCTCACAGGAACCCTGGGCTGCTGGTGTGAAAAAAGAAATAAAATACATTCCCCTTCAGGCAACTGAAGGTGATTATGCAATTTTCCTGAAAGAATCTGCTGTAGAGATTGAGTTTGAGGGTAAAAAGTATTTGATCGTGCCTCATTCCGCAATCCTCGCCCTCGTGCGTATTGAATTCACAGAAGGGTCTGCAGAGACTTAGTTTCCAATCCCTCTCCCCGAAAACCGTTCTTCATTTTTCCCTTGACAGGCATCTTATTTTATGATTCAATTGAATCTGTTGAAAAAGTGTCCCTCTTTTTTAAAGAGGGGTGAGGGGAGATTACTAAAGAAGAATTTAAGCTATGAAAGACGATCTAAATAAAAAAAGCATTAAACGCACATTTCAAGGATACAGTCGAAAAATTTGACCAATACTTCAACGACCCTGAGCAGTGGAATGGCAGTGCGTGATTTTATTGCAAATCAATTACAGGCATGGCACTTAGGATGGAGATAATACCTAAAACCACCATAATCATCGTCGTGAGTTGGTATCCAATAAAATGCACAGGATCAGTTCGCAGTTAAAAACACGGGAGGAGATCAGGGGTTTTTGAGCAGCTTGCAAGTAAACTTTCTTAAAAGAAATGGGGTGTTTAATGAAATGCACAGGATGTTCTAAGGAATTTGAGGAAGGGGGACAGGCTTATGCTACTGTGACCGGGAGTATAGAAAAAAACCTCCTTTTAAATAATGCTCTCGGCTTTTATATGGATCTAAAACCCTGGCATTCAGTGCTTTGTAGGGATTGTGGCATGGCATTGCATGATTTTATTGCCAACCAGCTCCAATTAAAGTATTCACAAAATACCCAAAAACCTTTACGAAGGACTAAATGAAAACCATAGGCAGATGGGAAAATTTTGAAAACGATTTGTTATAAGAGACCATACTTTTTATAGGACATTTATAAAGGATAGCTTTATGGATTACAAAACTACCATAATCATCGGCGATAGCCGGAGGATAGATGAACTGAAGGATGAAAGCATTCATCTTGTTATTACATCTCCACCGTACTGGCAACTTAAGGACTACGGCAATGGCAGTCAGATAGGGTTTAATGATAGCTACGAGGACTATATTAACAACCTAAATCTTGTCTGGAAGGAGTGTTACAGGGTTTTACATAAAGGTTGTCGGCTGTGTGTGAACATTGGTGATCAGTTTGCTCGCTCTGTGTACTATGGGAGATACAAGATTATCCCGATAAGAGAAGAAATAATCAAGTTTTGTGAAACTATTGGGTTTGATTACATGGGAGCCATTATCTGGCAGAAGGTTACTACATGCAATACAACAGGCGGAGCCACAATAATGGGATCCTTCCCTTATCCCCGAAATGGAATTATTAAGCTTGATTATGAGTTTATTTTAATTTTCAAAAAATTGGGCGACCCTCCTAAAGTCAGTAGAGACATAAAGGAAAAGTCTAAACTGACTCTCGAAGAATGGAACGAATATTTTTACGGGCATTGGAATTTTCCCGGTGAAAGACAAGATAAGCATCTTGCGATGTTTCCAGAGGAATTGCCAAGGAGATTAATAAAAATGTTCAGCTTTGTGGGTGATACAGTTCTTGATCCATTTTTAGGAAGTGGAACAGCCTGTCTTGCTGCAAAGAATTTAGGAAGGAACTCAGTTGGATACGAAATCAATGGAGATTTTTTGCCGATAATCAAAGAAAAACTGGATATAGACAAAAATCCGAGAGACTTAAAAATAATATTTCAGGAAAAGAAATCAATAGATTTTAAAAAAGAAATTCTTAAACTCCCGTATGTCTTTAAAGACCCTGTCAAGTTTGACAAAAGAATTGACCCTAAGAAATTAAAATTCGGCTCAAAAATAGACAATTCAGGCCACCAGAGGGAGACTTATTATTCAGTTAAGGAAGTAATAAGCCCTGAGATAGTAGTCTTAGATAATGACTTAAAAGTCAAACTACTGGGCGTTAAAGAAAGAAAGGAACGAAACGGAGAAGCACTGCAATTTTTACAGGAGAAACTGAAAGGGCAAAAGGTGTTTCTTAAATTTGATGCCATAAAATATGACAGTGATGGCAATTTATTATGCTATCTCTATTTAAAGAATAAAACCTTTATAAATGCCCACTTGATTAAAAATCAATTAGCCAGCGTAGATTTTTCTTTAGACTTTAAATACAAAGAAAAATTTTTGACTATGAAAGTAAACAAAAATGAAGATAAAGCTATGGTATAGAAGTAGATTATGGTGAGGTCTTTGGCTAACTATGATTATTTATAACCTCTATAAATTCCTTAAGGAAGAACTCAAGAATGGTTCCAGTGATCTTGTTACGAGGCCATCGGGACAGGTGATAAGGGAGCGTATTGAGCGGGACATTTTAAAAGAAAGAAATGGGGAGATAATTGCTCTCGATTTCTCAAAGGTAGGGATAATCGATTATTCCTGTGCTGATGAGATAGTTGCAAAGCTCATTTCTCGTTTACAGAGTGGGGAATACGGCGATAGATATATTATCCTCATAGGACTCAATGAAAACCAAAAAGAAAACATAGA
>JBGQMP010000055.1:0-7772 GCA_041500685.1 Thermodesulfovibrionia bacterium
CTACGATCTTTGCCGCGATCTCCCTGTCACGGACTTCGATCTCGATCTCCTGTCCCGCCTGCGCATAGCGGCTCAGGACATAACCGAGGCCGATACCCGTGCGGCGGTGGGGCGATTGGACGCCGCTGGTCACCACACCGATCTTCTTCTCACCATCATATACTTCGTAACCATGGCGCGGGACACCTCGTTCCGTTAGCATTATGCCTAAAAGCGTTCGAGTCGCGCCCTTCTCGATTATTCCCTCAAGCTCCTTTATTTCCCTTTTCCTCCTAAATATCCCCTTGACCTCTCCTCCGATCACTGCACCTGATGGTTCCACAACCTCCCCATCAAGTGTCACAAAGAATAGTCTTTTACCTGCGCTTATGAGATCAAAGGCTTCTTTGAGATTTCTGATTATGAAGATATTGTCTAACAGAGCCTTTGCAACTCCTGAAAACTCCCCGGAAGTCTTGACAAAATTCGATGCCCTCCCTATCACCCCTTCAGGTGTATCTATTTCTCCAGCACCCATAATTGGATAAACAGGTATAAAGGCCGTCCTGCCAAGACCTTTCTCCTTTAAAGAAGATATGGCAATCTCAATATCATTGAAGGATGAAAGAATGAACATATTCACCTTCTCAGAGAGACCGCTCTCTATGGCCTTTTCATATTCAGCCTCGACCTCAAAAATGTCTGAAATAGATTCGAGGAGACGGAGGTCTAAACCTTCTGAGAGAAGGTCTCTTGTTGGCCTGTCAAAGACAATTTCCCTGAGAGACTCCAGACGTGATTTATATGACGCAAGTTCTTCCCTGAGGCTCGAAAATGTCTCCCTGATCTCCTCGATCTTCTTTCTGCTTGCGGAGAGTTCTTTTAAGCGCACTTCTTTCTTCTCATTCAACTGAAGAAGGTCGTTATTCCTATCCTGAAGGGTTTTCTCCATATCCTTTAAAGAGGAACCTATCTCGTTTAGTTTTTTACTCAGATTCTCCGCATCCTTTTGAGAAGACGTCTCCCTCCGTGTTAGGTCTTCGAGAGATGACAAAAGCCTGCTAAGGTCATTTCTCAGGTTGCTGCTTTCCTCTGAAATCCTGAATATTTCTCGCCTTTTCCCCTCAAGCAGTTCCTCCTTTTCCGAAAGTTCCTCCTCCAAAGACCTGACGAGACTCGTCTTCTCCCCGAGCATTTCTCTCTGCATTTCCATGTCTGACAGGAGATCTTCCCCGGAGATATCCAGGTTTCCCTTTTTGACCAATGCTTCACTTCTCTGTAGATTGAATTCTTCCTCTTGCTGATAGAGTTTTGTGAGATATTCGTTCAAGTTATCCCTATCCGTTTTTGATATGGCCGTGCCCTTTTCGAGTTCAGCCACTTTCCTCTCCAAGTTCTGTAAATCCCCCTGAAGTACTTCTAATGCCTTCTCCTTCTCAAGAAGTTCAAGCCGTTTTATTTCAGTCTGATTCTCAATCTTCGTGAGTTCTGCCTTTTTCAGCGATTCCTCTTCCCTCAGGGTGTTATATTCTGAAAGGATTGCTGAAAATGACTCTTTCATGGCCTGATAATCTCTCTTTGCAATCTTAAGCTCTATGGTACTCATTTCTGAAGATAGGTTTTTATATCTCTCAGCCTTTTTTGCAATTCTGTCAAGGAGATTAATCTGCTTCTTAACCTCTGCAGTAATATCATTAATCCTCTGGAGGTTTGCCCTCGACAATTCGAGCTTGGCCAGGGCCTCTTTCTTCCTGAAATTGTACTTCATAACCCCTGCTACTTCCTCTATCAAGACCCTTCTGTCTTGTGGTTTTGAGTTCAATATCTCTGAAACACCTTCCTGCGCAAGTATTGAATAGCTTTTTAATTCCAGGCCGGTGTCAAGGAAAAGGTCCTTAATATCCTTGAGTCTGCACTGATTTTTATTCAGTATATATTCGCTGTCACCTGATCGATAAAGCCTCCTCGTGACAGATGCTACGTCTGATGCCCCATCCCCGTTATCATCATTCGACGACTTAACATCATTCAGTCCGGAAACTACCATGGTGACTTCTGCCATTCCTTTGGGTTTCTTCGAAGCAGAGCCATTAAAGATAACCTCTTCCATCTTTTCACCTCTGAGGGTCTTTGCACTCTGCTCTCCGAGGACCCACCTGAACGCATCCACAACATTACTCTTTCCGCAACCGTTAGGACCAACAACGCAGGTCATACCTTGGTGGAAGTTAAATATGGTTCTCTCTGAGAAGGATTTAAATCCTGTTAACTCAATTCTCTCAATTCGCATTATGAATAATATACCTCATACAGTCTACACTGACAAGTCTATTTTATGAAAGATTTTAAAATATCCTTTTAGTCTTCTTTTGACAGTAAAGAGATGCCTCTGTTAAAATGCACTCGAAGATGAATCCCTACATAGAAAGAAAGATCATAAAAAGACAAGGCACATCTTTTGAAGAGAGAGAAGATTCCATTGCTGTAGAAAAAAGACTGAAGGTTTCTGTGAATGGAAAGGATTTTATCACTCTTTACTGCACACCCTTCATGATAAAGGAGTTAGTAGTTGGTCTTTTTCTCACGGAAGGTATCATCACGGAAATCCGCCCAGAGGATCTGAAGATAGAATACGGAGAAGAAATACAGGTTGATATAGCAGTTGCTGGAGATGTCTCAACAGAGGGAGGGATAACCTCGCGCTGCATCGGTGGGGTCACTTTCAACAAAAAAAGAATTTTTGAAATAGTTAAAGATGATTTTTTTCTTGAGGCAGAAGCTCTCAAAAGCATTTTTGATGAGTTCCAGCAGAAGTCTGAGCTCTTCAGACTGACGGGTTGCTTTCACGGCGCAGCACTATCAGATGGGTGGAAAATTCTTGTCTTCGCAGAGGATATAGGAAGGCACAATGCTGTTGATAAGGTGATAGGATATTCCATTCTCGAGAATATTCCTTTCAAAAACACTTTCATGTTAGTGAGTTGCCGCCTCTCCTCAGAAATTGTCTCAAAATGTTCGCGATGGGGGATCCCAATAGTAGCAAGCAGGGCAGCTCCTACAGACCTTGCGATCGGAATAGCCGAGACATCAGGCATGACCCTTGTGGGCTTTGTAAGGGGAGACCGCATGAACATATATACGAACCCGCAAAGAATACTTTTATAGCACTCAGCAAAGAGTATTGAGCTAAGAGTTAAAAACTCTATACTCTAAGTTCCATACTAATAGCTAATAGCTTCACGCTCTTTGCTATTTTATTATGTATTTGGACAGTCTATGACGGAAGGATCTGAAAGACAGGTTGAGCAGTTTTGCTGCCTCTTTCTTTATACCACCTGATTTTTCGAGTGCCTTGAGCAGGTATCTCTTCTCAATATCTCCGATAATTTTATCAATGTCGATGCCTTCTTCAGTAAGTTCGGGAATCTCTTTTGTTTCATCTGCATATCCAGCTATTTCATTGGGAAGTTCTGCTGGTGTTATCTCTTCTTGTTCTGTGAGAAGGGCTACCCGTTCAATAACATTCTCGAGTTCTCTCACATTCCCCTTCCATGGATATCCCATTAATACCCGCATCGCCTCGGGTGTAATCTTTCTCGATTGGTTTGATATCTTTCTGAGAAAATGTTCTACAAGTAATGGTATATCCTCCTTCCTCTCTCGAAGGGGAGGTATCTGAATAGGCACAACATTAAGCCGATAGTATAAATCTTCCCTGAACCTGCCTGATGCAATCTCTTCCTTTACATCTTTGTTCGTTGCTGATATAACCCTTACATCAACCTTTATGTCTGTCGTACCACCTACTCGCCTGAATGAACCATTCTCAAGGACTCTGAGAATCTTAGCCTGAAGGTTAATCGGCATCTCACCAATCTCGTCGAGGAAGATACTCCCACTGTCCGCTATCTCAAATAATCCCTGTTTGTTATACATAGCACCGGTAAAAGAGCCTCTCATATGTCCGAAGAGTTCTGACTCGAGTAGTCCCTCAGGAAAGGCTGCGCAGTTTATTGCGACAAAATTCCGATCCTTCCTATGGCTGAGGTTATGCAGGGCCGCTGCAACCAATTCCTTGCCTGAGCCACTTTCGCCTATGATCAGAACATTTGAGTTACTCTGTGCAACTTTGGGAACCAGTCTGAAGAGTTCTTGCATCTGAGGGCTTTGACCGATAATATTTTCAAGTCTGTATGTTGTTTTTACCTTCTTCCTTAAGAGAGAAACCTCCTCACTGAGCCTCTTCTTCTCAAGGGCCTTTTCTACGATTAATCTGATTTCGTCTATCTTGAAGGGTTTATTGATATAGTCATAGGCACCTAATTTCATGGCTTCGATTGCCGCCTCTGTTGTGCCAAAGGCAGTTATCATGATTACAATGGTATCGGGAGAAATCTCTTTTGCCTTTTTCAGGAGTTCGAAGCCACCAACCTTGGGCATCTTTATGTCTGATATAACAAGATCAAAGATATCATTGGTAATATACGAGAGCCCTTCAAGCCCCTCAGAGGCAGAGACTACTTCATACTTCTCCCCTTCAAGGAGAATCTTAAGTACCTCCCTCATGCTTTTTTCGTCTTCTACTATGAGTATTCTTCCCTTATGCTTTTCCATTTGTTCTTGGTAATATAACCTCAAAGGTCGTGCCAAATCCAGGATTACTTTTCACGCTTATACTCCCGGCATGTTCCTCGATGATTCTGTAAGCTATGGAAAGCCCAAGACCTGTTCCATTCTCTTTGCTAGTAAAAAACGGATAAAATATTTTCCCCACATCATGGTCATCGATGCCAATTCCTGAGTCCTTAAACGTTATTTCCACAGCAGTGTTCGTGCTTCTTGTAGAAACAATAAGTTCCCCTCCCTCAGGCATCGCTTCTATTGCGTTTAACCCGAGGTTCCAGAATACCTGCCGCATCTTCTGGGAATCTGCATTTACTTCAAGTCTGCCAGTGTATTTTTTATTTATAGATATATTACCCGTGTTCTGTTCTACGTGCTTCAGGAGTTCCATGGTCTCATCTATAATACTGTGCAATTCACACCGTTTAAACTCGGGAGGCGTCGGTCGTGAATAGGTAAGGAAATCGGTTATAATGCAGTTGAGACGCTCCATCTCTTTCAGGGCAATCTCCATGAGTCTCTTCTTTTGGTTTTGAGGTATCGCGTCTTCTTTGAGCATCTCTATAGAACCCTTCAGAGAGGCAAGGGGATTTCTGATCTCATGGGCGATGTTCGATGAAAGTTCTCCTAGAGCAGCCCATTTTTCTTTCACCTTCATCTCTGCCTCAATCTTTTTCAGTTCCGTGATATCCTGGAATATCCCTATAAAACCTGTATCATTCCCGCTAATGTCCCTCAGGGGAGTGATCTGTAACCCGATTACCTTCTGGATTCCGTCTGCCCTTATGATCTCCTCGCGTCGACTGCTCCCAAAAGAAGACTGAAAGAATGGCAAGACCTTGTCTATTCTCTGGCCTATGACAGTGTCCTTTTCCATGCCTGTTATCCTTTCAGCAGCTCGATTGAAGATTAATACTCTCCCAGATTGATCAGTTGTAAACAGGCCACTCGGAAGACTCTCTATGACCTTCTTATTAAAAAACTCGAGATCCCGCAGGCTCGTATCGCTTTCATCAAGTTTTTGTGCCGTCTTCTCAAGCCTTGATGACAGATAGCCACTGAGAAAAGCTGTAAGATAAAAGGAGATGATATGAATAAATATGTTATAGAAGTAATCCTTCATCACCATTGGCTGTCCGCTACTTAAAGGCAGTATCCCATGAAACTGGAAGTTTATCAGCGTCCCGTAAAGGATACTGCTCAGTGTTGCCGTTATATAACCAGCCCTTTGATTTAATACAATACTTGAAGATATGACGGTAAGCGCGAGGGAAAAGGAAAACCAGCTCTCTATCCCGCCTGTAATATAGATAAGTATTATTCCAAAAATCACATCGAGGATTAACTGGGTATAGGCGAAGGCAAAAAGTTTCTTAATCCATTCGAGTATAATGGCATAAATAATGGTTACGGCATAGAGAGAGATAATAAGATAAGAGAGGGCTTGTGGATGAGGAAATTTTGCGTATCCTGCTTTAAAGATGAAAGACGAACCGAGCAGGAGGGTAACAAAGCTAGCCCTGAGGGCTATGAGGGCCTTTATCCGTATTTTTAAGGCTGCAGCATTTTCTGCCATCTCCATCTCATTTTAGCTTATTCTCCCAAAAAGTTGTTTAAGCGGAGATTATCATCATTTTATAAGGGTAATCAATTTGAATATCGGGAGATACATAGCGACAACGATAAAACCAACGGTAGTTCCGAGGAAAATCATCAGCACTGGTTCCATCATCGCGGTGAGATTTGACACAGCAGCATCAACCTCGTCATCATAGAAATCGGCAATCTTGCTGAGCATTGCATCAAGAGCACCGGTTGATTCACCAACTGCTACCATATGTGTGACCATCGGGGGGAAGACTCTTGCCTTCTTAATAGGTTCAGCAAGGGTCTTCCCTCCCATTACTTCCTTTTTGACATCAAGAATCGAATATTCGATTACCTTGTTGCCTGATGTCTTCGCTGTTATATCAAGGCAATCTAAAATCGGCACACCACTGCTGACAAGTGTTCCGAGAGTCCTCGTAAATTTTGCAACAGCTACCTTATTAAGGAGTGCACCAAAAATAGGGAGCTTAAGCAATATTGAATCAATGATCTTTTTGCCCTTTTCCGTCCTCCGAAACTGGGTGATAAAGACGATGGCGGCAATTATTGCAACAAGAGTTACGAGCCCACCGATACCGGCAATAAATTTGCTTAGACCAATTACTATCCTCGTTGGTAAAGGGAGAGTTCCTCCAAGCTGGACAAACATCTTTGAAAATGTTGGCACAACAAAGAGCATTATGATAACAATTACAAGGACAGCGACGGCTGTAACTACCGCAGGATAAACCATTGCCCCTTTCACCTTACTCTTCAGTTTCATTGCCTTTTCTATGTATGCTGCCAACCTGTTGAGTATGGTATCGAGAACACCACCAGCCTCACCTGCGGCAACCATGTTTACATATAACTCACTGAAAACCCTTGGGTGTTTTTTAAGAGCATCGGCATAGGTTAAGCCTGACTCAACATCTGTCTTGATCTGCGCGATTGTCTTACCGAAGGTCTTATTCTCAACCTGGTCAGAAAGTATCTCGAGTGCCTGTACGAGAGGAAGTCCTGCATTTATCATTGTAGAAAACTGTCTTGTAAAGACCACAATGTCTTTATCCTTTATCTTTCCTCCTAAACGGAGAATACGTGCCTTCTTAGGTTTTTCCGTTATAAGCGTAGGGACAATCTTTCTCTTTCCGAGGATCGCGACAACGTCTTCCTTTGTTGCTGCTGTTATCTCTCCTGACTCTATGATCCCCCTTAGCGTTTTGCCTGACCACTGATATACAGCCATTTTTTATTCCCTCCTCCTGCCAGAGACTGCTGCCACACTTTTCCTCTGGATCATTGCGATCAGCTCCTCAGGCAGATATGCTCTTCCAACAGCTTCTTCATATGATATGATTCCTTTTGAATGAAGGTCGTATAACGACTGGTTCATCGTCTGCATTCCGAATTTTGACTGACCCGTCTGCATCATTGAATAGACCTGGTGTATTTTGTCCTCTCGTATCAGGTTTCTTATCGCTGGGTTTGGAATCATCAATTCACTGGCAAGAACCCTTCCCTGCCCTGATTTTTTAGGGATAAGCTGCTGCGCAAGTATTCCTTCGAGGACAAAAGAGAGC